>JANWJM010000063.1 GCA_025449475.1 Thermoactinomycetaceae bacterium | reverse complement strand
TTTCGACATGGTTTTTTTCCTCTTCTTTTGGTTGAGGAACAAATTTAATTTTGTAAACAGTGTTATCAAATTTCCCGTTTTTGCTTCGAACCTTCTCCGCTTCAATAAACCCTTCTTTGACAAGTTTCTTGATAGCAGTCCCTACAGTGTCACGATTGATTCCGCAGAGTTTAGCGATTTGTGCTTGTGTTGGCCATCCTTCTCCTCTTCGATCCAAGTGCATTGCAATGGTCAAGTACACATGAAGCATATTTCCTTTGAGTCGTTTCATTGCACCGGAGTGCCACAAATCCCAATAGATTCGCAAGTGAAAGTCATCTTTGACAGTGACATTTCCGTTTTCATCCCACTCTGTATGAGTTCCAAAAATTCCTCCGATAATCGGTTTTTTCTCAGACATATAAAATCCCCTCCCAGATCGGCCAGCCACCGCCAGGAGAGGTTTCGCGCATCCAACCGCTTTTATTTGTCTGCAAAATTCGCCCGATTTCCCATTTTTCCACGAAAAAAACATGGTTGCGTTTTGTGTTTTTTCCCGTTAAAATGGGAAGTGAATAATTTGAATAAAGCGGTTTTGGGTGCGGCATCTCTTGGCGGGGAGGCCGCATTCGTTTTTCTGTGTCCAATTCTAGCACCGATTCTAGCAATCGGCAACTGAATTTAGAAGATTATGACGCTCCCGGATCCTCGGGAGCGTTTTTTAGTCTGGCACATCAGAAGAAAGGTGACCAATCCTTCCTAGACGGGGATAAGTCTCCGTTTTACCTATTTTCTACTTGCCCAACTGAAATACTCTTCTTCGCATGTTTGGGCAAATTCCAAATACGGGAGAACCTTTGATTCTTCTTCGCCCGACTCAATCCCAAAATCCTCCCAATCGAACTCAGCCGGCCCATATATGACGAAATCCGTATCGTACTTTTCCATGATGTATCGGATAAACTCTTTTGGTAGCGGCGTGGTGTTCTCTAAAACTGGGATTTCAGCATTACAAACAGGGCAATATACATGACTTCCTTCTAGGGATTCCATTAGAAAACGACGGCATTTAGGCGTATTCTTACATTGGCTTCCTTTGGTTTCGAAAAAGTACATCAAACCCCTCCCTAATTTGGCTGGCATCATCAGCGACCAGGAGCCACCTGGCCGGACGGGGAGAAATCCCCGTTTCGCCTTTGGGAGACTGTTTTGGGAGACTGTTTTGGGAGACGTGGGAGACGGAGAAGTTATGCGGTTTTTTCCGTCTCCCAAACCCCCGTCTCCTAAACGTGTTTTTTTAGTTCTTGTCGAGCCCATTTGGCGTAATATTCCGAAAGCCCGTTTTCCATCAGTTCACGTTGTTTTGGGAGGCGTCCCAATTCTTCTTTCAATTTTTTTGCTGTCTCGATCGCTTTTGCCCTGGCTTCCATATTTGGCTGGAAGCGAGGAGCAGGTGACTTCGGTTTTGGATCGGCCGCATGATCCGTTCTCTCCATGTGGAATCCGATTTGCCGACGGAATGGAACCAATTCTTTCGCTTCTTTCTGATCTTGGACATCAACCGTTTTTGGTTGGGTTTCATGAAGTTCCGCAACGATCTCCTTGATTGGTTCTTTTTTCTGAAGTTGAAGGAAAAATTCAGGTAGCCCGTCTCCTACTACTTCTTTTCGTTTCTCCTCTGCTTTTCTGGCCTTCCGGATCAGAGAGAGATCCGGTTTCCGTGCTTCCCATTTCATCCACTCGATGCGCTGTATGATCTTCTCTTCCTTGATCTCCCGCTTTGCTTCCCGCATCCGTTGGCGGATGCTTTTTTGATATGGCTCATGACTGGATGTCCAGAGCCAAACCAGCGTTGTTTCCATCAACCACATGGATCCACTGATGGCCAAACCAACAACCGGACCAATGATCATATTTTCCTGAGCTAATCCCCACATATTCACTGCTGTGACAAACCCCAAACTGATGAAATATCCACAAGAAAGGAAAAGCGGTACATTCCTTTGAGTCGCCCGTTGTTTCCCACGGATGAACAACAGCGATCCAAACAGAATCTCAACCAAGCCAGCTGTCAAATAGGGATCCAAGCTCAATTCACGTGCCAATTTTGTTGTGTTATGAAAAGAAAGTGCTATCACGATCCCTGCAATTGCAACAACAATAAACAACATTACCCAGTCAAGAAATGTTCTTTTCTTCTTGATTTCATGATACAATGTGTTTTCGTGATACAATGTTATCACCTCGTTTTTCGCCCTTGGTCGATGTGCAGATCGGCCAGGGGTTTGATTTTTGTTAATACTTTTTAGCGGTAATGAGATTTTCAACCTCAACAATAACTAATTCGAGTTCCCTAATTGCTCCCTCCAGCTCCCATTTGAAAGCATCTTCTGATGCTTCTTCTTTTTGCCTTTTCTTCAATTCCAATCGTGACTTCAAACTGTTTATATACTCGACAAAACGCTTACTTCTTATATGACTTGGTATGGACATATCTGCTCCTCCTTCAAACCCCTTTATGGTAACTATTGTATCCGACAGGAAACAAAATAGCGATAGTTTTCGAAAACATTTTTGCAATTATTTTCGCATGCGAAAACAAATGCGGAATCGCAATAACTTGCGTTTGCCCATGCGAAAATAATTATAGTTTTGTTTGTAAATCAGGAATCGTTTATGATTGTGGTAAATCTGAAAGGAGGGCATTTCATGGGAACAGTGATTAGCTTTGGTTTGCAAAAAGGCGGGGTTGGAAAGACGACGACAACGGCCATTACTGCTTATTTGCTGGCAAAGAAATACAAAGTATTGGCTATTGATTTCGATAGCCAGGGCAATCTCACACAAATGCTAACTACGGATAACATTTATAACTTCACAGGTAAAACAGTCCTAGAAGCTATCCAGGAGAAAAATGCAGATCCTTACATCGTAGAGATCAGCAAAAATCTTCACTTGCTACCTGCTGAGGATCTGCTTGCGCTTCTTCCAAATCGACTCATCGAAATGTATCCAGAAAGAAAAGATCAACTTGCTTCACTTCGGATGCTTTTGGAACCAATTAAGAATCGGTATGACTACATACTCCTCGATCTTCCGCCGAATGTTGGGGATCATACTTTATGCGGTTTGGTGGCATCGGACTATGCCGTCGTGGTCATGCAGACAGAACCGTTCGCTTTCAATGCGCTGGAAAGGTATCTGGAAACTATGGAGCTGGCCCAGGAGATGGCTAATCCCGATCTCCGTTTGGCAGGTATTCTCACTTGTCTGATGAATCAGCGAACGAGCCTGGATAATGCAATCCATCATCAGGCATTGGAGGATTATGAGTCATTAGTTTTTGACACTGTCATAAAACGTAAAGCACGAATCAAGGAATTTTCATTAGAAGGGATTCGTGATCGTACTAAAGCAGATCGTGAAGCGCTTGAGCAATATCAATCTTTTGTGAAGGAGTTGCTGAGCCGTGTCCAAGCTTGATCGATTTAAAAAGCTGACTGCTGGCAAATCAAAGGAAGAACCACGCGGGAGAGATGCAAAATCACAATTACTTTCAAATTCGGTTTCTGAATCAAAATCTGAAGTAGTTGCAACTGCACAAACACAATCTGAAGCACATCAACAAGCGGAAACAAAGATGAAATCGGAATCGAAACAGGAACCGAAAACTAAAACAAAATTACAATCGAAATCAAAAACGGAATCGAATGCAAATTCGCAATCAATTTCGCATGCAGAACAGCAAGCTAAAACACAAACGGAAAAGGAACCGAAAATGAAATCAGATGTAAAAACGGATCATGATCCGGCAGCGGAATTGTTTTCGCTTGCAAAACAGGGATCAGGAAAGCAGAGGATGGAAGATATCCGTAAGCGCCGCACGTATTGGCTTACAGATGAGGAAATACAGATGATTGATGAGTTGGCAAAGATGACTGGTAAGGATAAATATGAGGTGGTTGGTTTGGCAGTTCAGTCGATGTATTACCGGTTGCAAAGTGAGATAAAAAAAGATTAAGCCAGGGGTCAACTTTCCCCTGGCTTTTCTTTTGCAGCTCGGATTGCGGCTATGGCCTTTTTGGGTTCGATATTAGTATCAAGAAGAACTTCGATTAACGATTCGATGACAGCGTTCATACTAGAATCATGATCAACTGCATATTTGTAAAATTCTTTGTGCGTCTTCTTGTCTACCCTAACATAAATAACTTTTTGGTTTTCCATGGTCCGCTCCTTTCTGCTTTGATGCTATCATGATATCACAAAACAAGCCAGAAATTTTCTGAATAATATCTTGACACTCTTATGATAGCATGCTAGCATATAAGTAAATTAAACGAAAGGAGTTGAGAGATAAGCAAAGACGGATCAATCATGCCGGATCTGCCGGAAGTGTCATTATTTACAAAATCGGAAAAAAGAAAAACTCCCTCCAACGGAGGGAGCGAGGCGAAACCAGAAGAAAAGAAAATCGATCAAAAATAAGTATATCATGGTTTCGGATGAACAAAAAATGTTTCGCCGTTGATTTTTGTCACCTTCACCGAGGAAGGTGGCGCGGGAACATTGGACCAGAGCCATTCGGCAATGGCCTGAACATCGTCTTTATGACCGCTGAATATATAACCCAAATAGTCAAATCTTACTGACTGTTCCCAAAGTTGTTGATCTATCAGAGATCGCACAAAATAATCAACGGCTTTGGGCGGAAAACCCAAAGTAAGTCCAATGAGATGATGATATTCATTTGTTCCGAATTCTATGTCTTGATATTGATCAAGAAAATCCTGTTTGAGCTTTTCGTTTTGAAAGAACAAGGTTAAATTGCTATTGATTTCAACCTTCGGTAATTCCGATGCAATGAGCTTATTGAAAGAGACGCGATCATCTTTATCAGCTTTACTAAGCAGGCAAGCTGGTTTGATGCCTAACATGAAAGCATCCAAATGATTCAAAATATCACCTCTAAAGGAGTGTTTAGTATGAAAATCTTGAGATTTTTGATTATGTGGGCGAAAGATGAGTATTACTGCCCGGGATGTCATGAAACAGCTTCTTATAGAAAGCACTGCGACAAATGCAATCTGGAATATCGCAAGCGGGTATAGTTTATCAAGAGATTAAAGACTATTCAATAAAAAAAGCCCTCTCCGGTAATGGAGAGGGCTTTTAATTATTGTCCTGGCATGTGGAGATAATGGAACGGATTGGCCAGGAATTTATCAAATTGTCGACTCACCGAATGATATCCAATTGCATACGCTCCGTTTCTTGGAGACCAGGCGGCATAACACCGGCAAGCATTTGGGGTTAATTCCTGGCTCACTTAATAAGTAACAAAAACTTTTTTTGTTACTTTATCTTCGGATCCAAATAAGTTACATATAAATATAACATAAAAAGACAGGAAAGATCCGGCTTCACATCAACTGATCCTCGATCCACTTAAGCACTGCTTCTTTGCTTACGCTCACAGGCAGGATCGCCGCCGGCTTTCTCTCAACATCTTCTCGGTCATAGCGAACGAGCGAACACACTTTGATCTTCGGGATCGCATGTTTGGCTATGTATCGGTATGCCTCGATGTTGTACTTGAACTTTAAGTTCGTCATGTCTTTGATACTTAAAAGTTCTTTAGGCGTGCGTCCGAGTGGTTCGGATGGCTTCACGGGATCCAGCGGCCTTCGTTTGGGAGCTTTTTTCACTAGAACTTGAAAGAACTTGATAGCTTCAACTTCGTTGAAGTGTGCTTTCTCCATCAGGCTTTTCCGGGCGGCAGGAGATAAGTCCTCGAGGAAAAGGCGCTGTGCTGGTTTGGTGATAGTTGCCTCTTCGGGTATGAAGCGTTCGAAAAAGTCCTTTCTGTCGAAGAGTCTACGCTTAGTAAAAAGAGTGCGATACTCGCTATCCTCTTCAAACTCCAACAGACCTCTCCTTGCAACTTGGTTTATCTTTATGTGCCTAACTTTACTTTGGATATGTTTTTGCACAAAGCTGTAACTACACCCAAGATAGTCGGCGATCTCACTCATTGTGAGGTCAAAACCGTTGGTTATGTAGGATATGTACTCCCCGACGATGTCAACAAGTGGTCTCCCCTTACCTTCGATCAAAACCACTTTTGAGCTATTCTCCGTAGTCACTCCAATCAGCTCCTTTATATATTAGTGTTAAGTATAACTTACACTTTATAACTAAAAAACCCCTTCCGGCAAACCGAAAGAGGTAACTTTTTCATTCAAAACGGAAGATCATCATTGGATATGTCAATGTGGCTTCCATCATCAGCAGCAAAGGGGTCATGACGCAGGCGCTTTGGATTGAATAAACCTGCTTGATTTGGTCATTGATGCGATATCCATAGAGTATGCCTCCTTTATATGTTACTAATAATTATAACATATATGCGACCTATGGGGGGTAGAAACAAAATAGAAGCTCACCGACATACATCTGAGAGCTTCTATTCCGGACCCAAGCGCAACGCTACGCTTCTTAAAAATTTCCGAGGTCCTCTATTTCGTCTTGTATTGAGATATGTTTCAAAACTTTCTCAGGGTCCCGACTGATAAAAGGTTTTTGTC
>JANWJM010000062.1 GCA_025449475.1 Thermoactinomycetaceae bacterium | reverse complement strand
CTTACTTGTAGCAAATCCCCTTTTTTTACTTCTCCTAAACGTCGAAATACTGTATCTCGATGTCCAGATAAAACGGAATTATCCGGTTCACCTGGTAGCACACTATTGCGATAATGCCCGACCCCTTTTGCTAGCTCTTTTTCATACGTACCCTCAAACACAGGGACCTGTAAATCAATTTTGGGAATCTGCAATTTTGCAAAAAAATCGCCCGGTTTGGGTCGTTCATGTGACGGTATAATCACCCAATCCTGACTGGATGAGTGATCGCCGTCTTCCTTTTCCTGCTTTTCAAATTCCTTTAACTCGGACTCTCCGATAACAGGCGTCGTGATCTCTTCAACGACGTTTAGCTTCTGATAATAGGTCACACCCGAATAACTGGCATATGCAAACCCAGCAATCACTAAGCCGTATGCGATGATTCGTTCCCACTTCATGCTTGTTCACCTTTACGGAAAAGTACATAGATGATTCCGACTAATGCCATTCCTAATCCAATCAAAACTCCATGCAAGTCATTGCTTGCTGTCATAGGCATAACCCCATGCTCAACAGTTCGAGGAGGATTATTTTGATCGATCTTGGAATCCTCACTCTGCTTTGATCCTTCTTGTTCGTTGGATGATGAAGGTTCCTGTAAAGCAATCTTGGGATCAGGTTGATCATTCTCCATCTTTCTTTGTATTTTTTCTGTCTCTTCCTTTGATGATTGAACCTGTCCAAATATATCTTGAATCACAGAAGTAATATCGACCTTTTTTCCATCGGAAGATTCAATTTCGACTTTCTCTGGCACCTCTATCTCATGTTTGCGCTCATCGTTCGATTCGGTTTTTACTTCTTCCTGATGCTCAGTCTGTGATGACTTCTTGCTTTGGTTTGAATCTTTCGATGATGACTGATCTTGGGAAACCTGTGAATCGTTTGTAATTTTTTCCGATGATGGCTCTTCTTTTTTCTGATCAGGGGGGTTTTCGTTGTTTGGCGCGCCGCTCTCATTAGGTGGTTCTTTGGGTTTCTCTTGCTTCGGAGGATCCGTTTTTGTATCTGGCTCTTTCAACTGCTCAGAAGGCTGATTCTCTGTCGCAGATGGATTGGTTTCCGGGACCAACCGTTCGGAATGGTTAAAATTTTTCGGCATATCGATCGGTCTTTCGCCCTTCACAGGAGGAGGACTTGTCTCTTTGGACTCTTTGGGCTCTTCGGGTTGGTTGGGTTTTAAATGTTCAGGAACCAACTCTTTCTTTCGGTTGAAGTTTGGTTGATCAATGGGGATCTCTCCTTTTACCGGCGATTGATCCACCAACTTCTGACCAAAAGCAGAACTTATCCCGATCGTAAGACCAAGAACGGTACACATAAGAAGAATGGTGGTTTTTGTAAAAGTCACCTTCATGCTGATCCCTCCTGACCACTTCAAATGTTAATATTTCCTTATTATTTCTACAATAACAGTATTTACCAGGTGTTTCGCCGACATCCGAGTATTTTCTTCTATATTATTACAATAAGACCGCCTTTTTCAACACTATTTTATATTTTTTGTTGTTTTTGAACAAAGCCATAAAATATCCATCAGTTCATTCTAATTTGTATAATTTTAAATAAAATCTATATAATTCTAAGTTATCAGCACCGAAATTGATCTCCTAATAATACTACTTAGAATTTGTTACAATTTCATTTTAACACTATTAAAAAAGTATTACTGTAAGGGGTACATGCCTTTGATTCGAATTACAACAAAAAACACCTACATGGGTGTAAGTGTTTATTTCCAAACTTTCATCCGCTTGTTTAAATCACCTGTAAATAACTCTAGTACTGTTTCATCCGGATCAAGGAATTGAACAGAGTAACCTCCGCCTCGTTCCACTGGCTCTCTTACAATCGGTACATGATGCGTTTTCAATCGCTTAATCGCATCTGGAAAATCATTTTCGCTGATCGAGAAAGCAATATGATCAATCCCAACTCTATTTTTTTCATGTTCATTGGCAGGAGATACTTCGATCAAGCAAATCCATGCACCACCCCAAGAGAGATAAGCATCCATTCTTCCACGATGAACCAACTCCATCCCTAAAATATCCTGATAAAAAGAGAGGCTTTTCGCTAGATTCTTGACACGAATGGTCACATGATTAAAACCTGTCACTTTCACTCAAACAATCACCTTCCACTGATAAACCCCCTCTTCAAGGATATCTCGATCGGTTCCGACAATCGTATAAGGGATTTGTACGGGAAACGAACTCTTAAAAAGATTAGGGGAAAGACGCAATCGATCGACTCTTTCCCATACCCAATGGTAGTTGATCCCATTATATTGAATTCCATTTTGATACCATGGATGTGTTTGATGACCTGGTTCATTTAAACATAACGCAAGGGAAAGATCATCACAAAAACGCAAAAGGCGAAAATTGTCGATAAGATATTGTTTTTCTTCCAAACTAAGATATTTCCTCATTCGTTGTCTTCGAATCTGTTCTTTGCTTAGAAATTCTACTGCTAAAGGGTTATTCTCTTTTTCTAGATATGTTGCATACAGTTTACTACATAAATATCCTGCATAAATGCTATTTGCTTCTACTTCTGTGATTCCTTTTTGATAAGCGACGAGCTTTTGCGCGAGAGGGTAATCCGTGAAATGAAAGGGACGATGATTTTTTTCATCCCAATGAATTTCTTGATCTAATTCAATCCAACCTACATCATGATAACTGATCGCATACAAAGTCTCTTTCCGTGGGCGAATCGTCTGTTCAAGGTTTTCTGCAAAAACCCCACTCATTAATGCATGCTGATGTTGTTGGATTAAAACAAACTGATTCCCTCTCTGGCGAACGATCATGTTTTGGTCCCCTTTCTTTATCCATTATATAAAATTATACCTTTTCTTGCCTATTATCAAACAAAGTAGGGGTTTTATTCTTTCTTCCTGTTTTTCTCTTCTCCCCTTCTTTTTTCCGCTAGCAATCGGGATAATGTTGGTTGTGACTTGGCTCCGTTGGGTGGCGCTGACTTTGGTAGGGAACCTTTTTTTCTGCGTATTGGGAACCATTTAATTGAAGAGAGCCGTCGAATCGCAATATCAACCGGCCAGAGCAAAGCAGTGATGAAAAAAAGAGGAAATGAAACTTCATGAACCGTCCATTTCATATTTCGATCGTCAGCAAATGCTTGCAAGGGTTCTGACAAGACTTCTCCATATCCCAGGCGAGCGAGTTGTTGGAGTTTCTTTTGACCACTCTCAAAGACATCACGGTATTCATGAGAATATGGAATGACCCATGCAAACGAACCCAATGTTTTGGTTCCTTGCTTCGTCTCAGCAACCGCATTCATCATATACGTTCCGGGTCGATCATGGGGGAAATCTCCTTCAAAACTTTCTCGCGAGGTAGGTTTTAATACGATCGAAGTCCTCTGATCATGTTCATCTATCACAGATAAGCGCACTTGATGAATTCCGTCTGTTTCTTCGGAAGGACCCACCAATTCAACAACATTTTTAACTCCTACAGTTCTGACATCGAATCTCCACCCTTTTGTCTCTACTTGCGGAAAAGTCCAGCTCACCACTTGATTCCAAAACTTTTGAAACTCCGACCATTCCACCCACGATTTTGACCATTTTCCATTTAGATCACTTGTCCAAGCGACTGTACGTCCCAATCCATACTGCCATCTAGCAAGGACCGGATCAGGATATGGACTCATCAGTACTTTTTCTGCTGTCTGTTTGGCTGTTGTCCCCACATAAGCACGCAGCGGGGGAAGCATGTTTGGTTTCCAGTCAAAACCACCTGTCATTTGGGGAAGAAAAGATTTCTCTACAATATAGCTGCGTTTGGAGATCACCGTTTCTTTACTGATAATGGTAGGGATCATTTGAGGATCAAACACCTCATAATATCTTCCCTGTCCCTCTTTCGATAAACGTTGCAGCAGCGCATGATCAGCATCTTTTCCGATTGCAACCGTGGTTAAGGTGATTTTTTCATTTTTCATCTTTTGCACAAGTTGATCATAGGATCCTTTGGATTGTCCATCTGTCAACAAAATGATATGCCGTTTCATTGTTTTTAACTTTCGGATCTCCTTATATGCATGCTCCAGTGCAGGATACATTTCAGTTTCACCATTTGCAGGGATCCCTTGAATCATATACTGCAGCTGTTCACGATTCTTGATTTTTCTTGGTTTCATCACCCACTTCGTATCGGTATCAAAGGTAAGCAATCCCAACTCATCCTGTGAATCGAATAAAAAGGTAGAGCGAATTGCCGCTTCTTTGGCTAATTCAATTTTCTCTCCAGCCATACTCCCCGATTTGTCAATCACCAGTACCAAACCTAATGAAGGGGAGCGTTGTTGATCCTGTAAATCCATCCGAACAGGCAAAATCTCTTCCAGTGGCGTCTGAAACCATCCCCCCAATGCATAAGCTTGCTCGCCTCCCACTGTTAATAGACCAATCCCTAAATCTCTCACAGCAGAACGGATAAGTTCCAGTGTTTTCGATGTAAACTCAGTCGCAGGTGTATTGACAAGCACCATACTGTCATATCGCTTATAGTCTGTGATCTCCTTGGGAAGATCACTTGGTGCTCGGCGCTCAACTCTCATCCCAGATGCTTCAAGCGCCGCAGCTAAATTATTGCTGTCACGGGGTGTTTGTTCAATCATGAGAATCATTGGTGCATCTTTGACTTGACTAAAACCATATGATTGATTATTTTGTACAATCGTATCTTGATCTGGCTCAATTTCAGCGCGAAAACGTAAAAAGCCACTTTTCTTCGTATTTCCAGAGAAGGTAAATTGATTTTCTCCTCTCTTAACGGAAACCCTTTCTTCATGGGTCAATTCATCGTCAATAAAAAGTCGCAATTTGGTCTTTGTGGCCATCGTCGCAATCAGCGTTACCTTTATCTCGTATTTTTCTTGCAGATGGAGTTGTTTGGGGACATTGAAGTCCGAAATCATCACTTCTGGTCCCTGTTTCGTCGATAGTGGCACTACATCAATGCGAACTCCCCGCGATTTTAACCACTCCACTTCTTTTTGGGCAGAAGCAATTGTCTCCTTGCCATCGCTCAATAAGATGATCCTTCCACGATCTTCATCCGACAATAACCCTCCAGCTAGACGCAAACCGCTCTCTAAATTCGTTGCATGCTTTTCAACCACTGTGTTTAATTCAGGTGGTTGTTTTTCACGAGTCCATGCCTGTTCCACAACAGCATGTTTCCCAACGGAAACCACCGCAAATTGGTCATCTGGTTTTTTCGTCTCTATGGCTTGTTTGATAAACGCAATTGCATGGTCAACATTTTCAATCGATGCTGATCGATCCACCACAAAGACCACAGATTGTCCTTTGGTGGGGATTAATAAAGAAGTGCGAGCAAGTACCAAGGTCATCAAGAAAAAAAGGATGGAGCGAGACAGCAAGATTACCCATTTTTTTCGCTTTGAATAGCGCATCTCCTGCTTCCACCAGACCCAAAGCAATCCTCCGAAAATAAGGACCAATCCCAACATCCAAGGATATTGAAAATCAATCGCCACGTGTGACCACCACCCATTCCAAACTGATGATCAACCCCGTACATAAGGCAAACCACCACCACCATTCTTGCTGGCTTGAAAAGGTCGCTGTTGGGGGTTTCTGCGCTGACGTTGCCATCGCTTGAGGGGTCACATCCGATTCTTCTCTCGGAAAGGGAACAGACAAATAGCCGATATCCTCCTGGGTTTGTGCATCCACGATTCGATAGAGCCCGATTTGCTCAGGAACTTGCCAGCGAAACATTCCCTTTTGAACCGATTGTATCCACTGCTGATCTTTGTTCACGATCACCACTTTTTGAATATGAGGAGAGAGATTGAAATCAATCGGATCTCCCACCGTCGCCTGACTCTCTTTCATCCCTAATACGGGATATAGCCAATTGATCGTCTGTGCCACCAAAATTGGAAAGCTAGGCTGTAAAACGAGATCCGAATGTTGTAGATCAAACAGAAAAATTACTACCTTTCTCCCCTGATACTCGCCTGCCAATAGAATCGGCGTTTCATTGATTTTTAAAACGGGCTCGGCCCAAGTAGGAACTTTTACTTGTACGACTTCGGAGATCGCCAATTCTTTCAATGGCAGGCGATGAACGATTGGATGATGCTGATCGATTTGGACAGTTCCGCTCACAGAGGTGGTCCCGGTGACAGTCACCAATTTTTGCGCTTGATGGGGACGAATCACGAACAATGGTCCCGTTTGTGGCAGCGGCTGTGGATGATTATTGACGATCGTGAATGGAGACAACTTTTGGGAGCTTTGCTGGCTTTGCTCCCATGTGAAATGAGGGTGGAGCGCCAGCGCCTTTTGTAAAAATAGATTCCGATCACCCATCCATTGCATCGTCACCGCATTCTTCTGATTACTGAAATAGTATTGTTGATTGTCTAACAACAATGCATCACGATCAGAGCGCAGCTGAATGTGGTAATAATCCGATGGGGGCAAGCTTTCAAAGTGAATCACTTCACTTTTCCCCGACGCGATATGCATCGACTGAGTCTGAAGAAGACGATTCTCTTTATTCCGAACGGAGACTGTGATTTGATTCTTTTTCTTTCCCCAATTATCGACCCGAACAAACAAACGCTGTTGATGCCCTTCTTGTTCCGATGAAACGGCTCCGATTGCTACATTTTCACTCGTTTTTCCCACTTGCACAAAGCGGTGGGGAAGATGGGTAGAAGTCGCTGTCTGTACCGCTCCATCACTAATGACAATCACTTCAGATGACGGATCGTTGACTGAAATCGCATTTGCCAAACTCATCGTTGTTCGGAAATCGGCAGCACTCATCCCCGCTTGCAATTGTTTAATGGTTCGTTTAAGCCCAGTCCTATCCTTACTCTTTGAAGCCACAATTTTCGGAACTTTGCCCATGGTGATCAAGGTAACCATTTGCTGTTCACTTTTATGATCAATCCATTCCAGAACCTTTTCCTTTGCCATCTCCATACGGGTTTTCCCTTCTTCTTGGGTCCACATACTTCCAGAGATGTCGATCACCAGAATGGAATGTTTAGCGGTCAAGCCTTGGATTGGAAAAGCAGGTTGACTTAAACCAACTATAAAAAAAAGAGCGGCCAGTAATTGTAACATCAATAAGAGGTGATACCGAAACTTTTGCCATGGTTTTCTTGCTTCCATCTCTCGTAATGTTTGTTTCCACAGCCATGTACTAGAGATAGTCATATCCTGATAGGTTCGTTTCATCAAATACAGGAAAATGATCGTAGGGAGCAAATAGAAGGCCAACCACAGATAAGCAGGAGATAAAAAATGCACGTTGTTCACCCCTTTCAACGGATGATTCCTGACCGTCTGAGACGCACAAATAAAATTTGTTCAAAGGGTTCCTCCACTGGAATCGAAACATAGATAAGCCCTCGACGAAAACAATTTTCTTCGACATTACGCATAAACTGTTGGACGGTATTCCGATATTCTCTCCTCAATGTGTTTGTCATCGAAATCTCTTTGGTCTCCTGTGATTCGCAATCGATTAGCCGAAGATCGCCTTGATAGGAAGGATCGCGTTCCATTTTCGCAGTCACATGGAATAAAATAACTTGCCTGCTAGCTCCTTGTAAATATGATAACCCTTGATCCATCCCCGATGGAAAAAATGCATCTGTGATCACACAACAAATCCCGCCCCGTTGAGGGATGGCTTTTGGATCGGTGAATGCTTGATTCAAATCTCCCTCGCCCGAAAAATCGATTTCCTCTAAAAATTGAAAGAGGCGTGAAATGTTCTTCCTTCCTTGGAGCGAGAATAACGTCTGATCAATCTGCTTACGAAATGTATAGAGATTGACACGCTCACCCCGCACAAGCGCTATATATCCCAGTGCGGCTGCAAGTCGAATCGCAGTCGCTCTTTTGGACAGATGGGAATGATCCATGGATTGACTCCCATCGAGATAAACATAGAAATCTGTTTTTTGTTCATCGAGATAGGTTTTTAAAAACCATTTCCCCAGTCGTGCATAAGCATGCCAATCGATCAGTCGTAAATCGTCGCCGGGAAAATATGTCCGATAATCGACAAAATCCTTGGAACTGCCAGACTGCCTTGACCTGCGATCACCTGCTTGCATTCCACGAACACGCTCCCGGCTAATCAAGTGGATGTTATCGAGTTTGGCTAAAAATTGCGGATCAAATAATGTACTCATTGAGATCGTTCCTTACGCCATTCGCTCAATAGCTCTTCAATCAGCGAATCCGTTGAAATATTCACTGCTTCTGCTTCAAAGTTTCGAATGATCCGATGACGAAACACAGCGGGCAAGATTGCCTCCAAATCTTCCCGACTCACATGAAAACGTTGATGCAAAAAAGCTCGCGCTTTCATCGCTCTGATCAGCGCTTGTCCGCCTCGTGGACCTACTCCTGAAAGGACATATCGTTTAATGGAATCAGGGGAATGTTCATAATCGGGATGCGTCTTGAAAACCAAATCGACGGCTTCATCCATCAACGAATCCGAAACCAAAATCTGCTCCACCAGTTGTTGAATCTGTTGGAATTTCTCTCCGTTTGCCACCACCTTCATACGATCGAAACTTGGGGTTGTCGGCAAGGACATAATCTGTTTTAATTCCGCTGTTGTAGGAAAAACAACCTGAATT
>JANWJM010000061.1 GCA_025449475.1 Thermoactinomycetaceae bacterium | reverse complement strand
TTTCAATCCTATTACAGCGGAGATAAAAAAGAAGACGAACAAGAAACCAAGTCCAAGAAAAAATCGGAGAAAGATACTAAGCATTTTCCAATCGAGCGCTTCGATCCCATTCCGATTCCCTTTTTAACCGTGGCTCCACGTCAGGAATTTTTATTTTCCATCGCTCCGAGAAATGCTGCCTCTAACGTGGACATAGAACAGATACGATCTTCGTTGGAAGAGGCACTGCATACCATCGGATTTGGGGCTAAAACCGCCGTTGGTTATGGAAGATTAAAAAAATAGAAGCAGATTTTGTGGAAAACTCCTTGATGAGTAGATCACATTTTTTGGATGTTTGGTGCGCGTAATGATTCGCCTATTTTCCAAAAAACGCACACGTAAAACCAAGCCCGTTCATATGATAATTTGACTGAGTCCCTAACCCCCATGTTCTAAGTGCTTGAGCAAGGAAGGGTGGCACAGCGTTGACAAACCAAAAAGGCAAGCCTTTGTTGACGAATCGGGAAAGGGAAGTATTTGAGCTTTTGGTACAAGATAAAACAACCAAAGATATTGCCCAAGAACTGTTTATCAGTGAAAAGACCGTCCGAAATCATATCTCAAATGTGATGCAGAAACTCAATGTAAAAGGGCGCTCGCAAGCAGTGGTGGAATTGGTTCGGTTGGGCGAATTGGAAATTTAAAAGATGTAAAACCCTCATTTCATCAGTAAAAGAGGGTTTTTTGTTGTCCGCAAAAGGTTTCGAGCTATTCATTGTTTTCGTCCTTTTAGTAATTATATTATATGGAGGAGACCATCTAGTATGAACACCACAGGAAGTGAGAATCATGAATCGACAAATCAAACTTCTTCCGCTTTTTCCGACCTATTCAACAGTGCGACATTTATTAATCGCATTGATGTCCCCTGTGACCATGAAACAGATCTCTTCCATGCAAAAAGCGATCAAGGATCAGATCGGGACACCTCAGAAACCATTGGACTGGCGGAATCCCGATCAATGGATCGAAGAGCGATTGGAAGGAGAGAATCGGGAGATTGCCAAGCGAATATGGAAATATAAAGTGAATCCGCGATACATACAAGGAGCCTTATGGGTCGTCAAACACTATCGACTGATCGAGATTGATGAAGACGGAAACATATCGCTATCTGAGAAGGGAAAACGTTTTTTGGATGGGGATCAACGGATTTACTATGAGATGGATCAGACACAAGGGATTTTTGAAATCTTGTCCATCTTGGGTACGAAAGATCGAGTCCAAAGAAAAGAGATTCTTCCTGAATGGGAAGATTTTTTGATGAAATACACCAATTACAGTCAATCGACAGCGGTGAAAGACACCTTGAGGAGACGATTGGTTAATCTTGAAGAACGAGGATATGTGCTAAGAGAAGGCTTTTATATGCAAATTACCGAATTAGGGATTCATTATTTGAACCAAGTCAATCCAGTGATGAAGCAGGAGGAAGATTCAAAGAAAGAGTTGTTGCGGAGTCTGGAAAATTATAACGAGATTCAACGGCAGCTATTAAAGCGTCGTTTATTGCGTATTTCGCCTTATCATTTTGAACGGCTGATTAAAGATTTGTTGGAAGCAATGGGTTATGAAAATGTGGAGGTGACCAAGGCGAGCGGTGATCATGGTGTAGATGTGATTGCATCGATCCAATTTGGAATTACAACGATCAAAGAAGTGATTCAGGTCAAACGAACACAAGGGAGTGTTGGTCGGCCTGTTTTGGATCAGCTGAGAGGAGCTCTTCATTATTTTGGAGCACTCCGAGGAACCATCATTACCACTGGAACGTTTACGAAACAGTGTAAGGCAAAAGCGTTATTCCCTGGGGCGGCTCCAATCGGTTTAATCGATGGTGAGCGATTACTGGATTTGATGTTTCAGCATGATGTGGGAGTAAAGAAGCGAAAAGCGATTCTACATGAAGTGGATGAAGCTTATTTTACAGATAACTTTATGTAACGAAGATTCATGTAGTTTTGTTAAAGATTATTTATCTTCTTATACAAAATAGTTTGTTGTATACTTTGGAGAGTATCATTGGGACGGAGGGAAACGCTTGGATTTTTTATCGATTATTCATGCTGTTTTAACGATGAGCATTTTCGTTATTATTGGTGTTTTACTTACAAGAAAGATTCGATTTCAGCAAGACACCAAAAATCTCATGATATTCTTAATTGTCAATGTGGCGGTACCGAGTTTGATTCTATCCAGCTTTTCCGAATTAAAGATCGAAAGAAGCTTTTATGACAAATTGCTTTTTGTCTTTTTATTTGCGATTGTGCTCTATATTGCTGGGATTAGCTTGGGCATGTTGATCACACGGTTGTTGAACGGATCAGTGCAGAAAGGCAAGGAGATTGCCATTACGTCAGCTCAGGCGAATACCGGCTTTATCGGTCTTCCGCTTTGCGCTTCCCTTTTGGGACCAGAAGCCGTTTTACTAGCGGTAGTATTTGATGTAGGAACCGGAATTTCGATGTGGACATTCAGTACAATTGTCCTTCAAAAACGCCTCACATGGGATTGGAAAACGATGAAGAGAGTGATCAATTTGCCTTTAATCGCTTTTGCAGTCGGATTGACTTTTCACTTTCTTCATATTGAAATTCCTGCTTATCTTCTACAACAGATGAATAATTTAGGTTTATTGGCTCCACCTTTAGCGATGATGTATATTGGATGTTTTATTCCACAACTGATCAAACGAAAAAAAATCAAGGAACCGTCGTTATTGGCGGTCGCTTCATCCATTCGATTGCTCCTGATGCCGTTGATGACTGCAATGGTATTACACGTTTTATCGCTGGATCCAGATACAACCAATGTTATCTTAATCATGTCGATGATGCCGGTAGGAGCGATGGTACCCATCTTGTTTTCGATGCACGGTGCGGATGAAGAGTTTGGCGCTTCTGCAACGGTATATTCCACGTTGCTCTCACTGTTGACCATTCCAATGATGGTGTATGTGAGTCAATATCTCGTGGGGCCTTAGCTAATGTGGGTTCGATTGGGGAGGAGAGAGGGAGTGATCCATGACTCCTCCTTGTTACAGAAATGATTGTTTTTCCATTATGCGCAATATCGCTTGAAAATTGTCATTTGAAGCTGCTTTATTCCTTTTGATATGCTGACACTTTAGACATCGGTGTAAGAGGATGTACTGATCACCCTTTACTTCGACTGCGATGGGTTCCATCATTCCGTGGCAAGTGGCGGCTCGGTCTCCAGGGTCTTCATCCACATGTTTGCTATATAGACAGTAAGGGCAATGATTGGTATAACCATTGCCTTTGACTGGGTTGTTACAATGCTCACAGATAAAATCTTCAATCAAGCGTGAAAATCTTTTTACCATTTTCTCTCGCCTACTTGTTAATAATATGGGGATATCATGAGATATACCAGTACACCTGTTATACTTACATAAAGCCAGAGCGGCATCGTCCAACGGGCGATCTTGCGATGTTTTTCAACTTGCATGTTTAAACCTCTGGCGGTTGTGATCAGTGCAAGCAAAACGGTGGGAGCAGCTAGCACGATGTGTGAGATTAGCACAAAGTAGTATACAAATCTAAGGGGTCCCTCCCCTCCGTATGAAGTTGATTCAGCAAGACTGTGATAGGTCAGATAGTTGATTAAAAATAGAGCGGTTGAACTGAAAGCAGCAAAGATAAACCGCCGATGCATGGTAATATTTTTTCGCTTGATGAAATAAAATGCGACCAGTAAGAAGACGGTTGTGAAACTGTTAAATATCGCATTCATCATCGGCAAAAAAGTCAGGTCCATGTGTTCAAAGCCTTTATATTTCGGCATAAAGAAAAGCAATACGATTATGAGATTGATGGTAATGGTTAATCCTATAATCCAAGGAGTATAATTTCGTTGCTTTGCCTGATTGGATTTCATTTTTTTCACCTCAATTCATTAGTATACTTTGTTCATGATCCAAAAAAAAAGGAAAAAGAAACAATCTATTGACAGTTGGAATCTTTTACGGCTTGGAGAAGAGAAGCGGAAGAATTGTCGCCGAGTATGCATCTCTTTATACTTTTTTATCAAGATTTTTTTATTAAAATTTGAGGAGAACTTATGGATCATCAATTCATTTTGGAAATCGAGCAGCAGTTACGAGAACTCAGTCTGTTAATGAAACGAAAAGAACGAGAGATTTTACATCATTTTCCCATTACCCAACAGCAATTTTTTGTCTTGATGTTGTTAACGGAGTATGGAGATATGACCATTGGCGAACTCAGCCAAAAATGTTGTTTAGCGTGTAGTACCATGACCGATTTGATTGATCGGATGGAGAAAAATCAAGTGGTGAAACGGATTCGAGGGGAACGTGATCGCAGAATCGTGAACATCCATCTCCTTCCACGTGGAGAAGAACTGATTATCCAAGTGATGGAAGCACGACGGCAATACTTATCAAACGTTTTGTCTCATCTTTCAACTGAAGAAAGAGTTATGATTAAAAAGCTTTTATCAAGTGTTTATGAAAAAATGAAGGAGTTATCGTGAACATGAATCAAGATGCAATAGGGGTACTCGATTCAGGCGTAGGTGGTTTGACAGTTGCTAAAGAGGTGATGCGTCAATTACCAAAAGAGACCATCTATTATTTTGGGGATACCCTTCGATGCCCCTATGGACCACGTTCAGCAGATGAGGTGAAGTCTTTTGTCCATGAGATTGTTTCTTATCTAATGCAATTCTCATTAAAGGCAATCTTGATCGCTTGTAACACGGGGACAGCTGCAGCACTGCAATCCATCAAGGATGGATGGGATATTCCCGTGTTGGGCGTAATCGAACCAGGAGCCCGTGCAGCGATAAAAGTGAGCAGAAAAAAAAAGATCGCCGTGATTGGTACACAAGGAACTATACAATCTCGGGCATATGAAAAAATGCTGAAGAGCATTCATCCAGAATTACAAATCTATAGTTTGGCTTGCCCTGAGTTTGTCCCTTTGGTGGAAAAAGGATTGTATCATACACCTGAGGCCAAACGGGTTGTAGAGAAAACATTGGCTCCTCTTACCAAGTTAGACATCGATACTCTTATTTTGGGATGCACCCATTATCCGCTGCTTCAACATTTTATCTCCCAAACGATGGGCGATCAGGTAAACATTATCAGTTCTGCAGAGGAAACGGCAGCCGAACTGAGCTCAATTTTATATCACCGAAATCTTTTATCCAAACAGTATGGAAAGAAACACCGATTCTTTGCGACCGGTTCCCAGTATTTATTTCAACAAATTGCGGAAGAATGGCTTGGAGAGAACGTGGAGGTAGAGAGAGTGGATCTATAGCCATGTAGAGGTTTCATCGGACAATCGTTGGAATAATTTCTCCGAAGGCTCGTATACATGTTATAAATCCTTGTCCTAGGAGGAAAACATATGTATCGTCCGATTTATAATCTATTATTGCTTGCGCTCTTGCTCACTGGCTGCTTCTATGGTCCCGATCAAAAAACAGGAAAACAGTCTATCGATCCTCCACCGAAAGAGGTTGAGCGCGCATATGAACAAGCTGTTCAAACCAGTCTAGAAAAAAAAGAAAAAAGCAAGACGGTGAAAAATGGTGTTGAACTTTATTTTCTTTCCAATACGGGGCATGTTGTTCCTTATACCATCCATATTCCGAATGTAAAAGGAATTGCCAAAGAGACTCTCATGTATATGGTAAAAGGGGGACCAGGGGAGAAGTCATTACCGAAAGGATTTTCAGGGATTCTTCCGTCAGGAACCAAAGTATTGGGTATAGATATTCGCAATAGGACAGCAACCATCGATTTCTCAAAGGAGTTTCTCAACTATCGACCCGAGATGGAAGAAAAGATGTTAAGCGCAGTAACGTGGACCTTAACGGGCTTTCCCTCTGTTGAAAAGGTAAGTATTCGGGTGAATGGAAAAGACTTGGAAACCATGCCCCATCGGAAAACAGCTGCGCAAGGTTTAACGCGTAAACAAGGAATCAATGTGGAAGTAGCTGAAGGGATCAATATCAGTCAAAGTATCCCAGTTACGCTTTATTTCATCGGGCAGACCGATGACAATCAGACGTATTATGTTCCAGTCACGCGTATGATCAACCGCACCGAGCAAGTCGCAGAAGCTGCGTTGAAGGAGTTAATCAAGGGTCCCAAACAACAATCGGATCTTGTTAGTTCGCTGGATTCATCTTTACAGGTAAATAAAATTCAACAGACAGAACAGATGGTGATCGCTGATTTCAATGAACATCTTCTACAATATAATCAACAATCACAAGCTTCAAAAGATGCCATTGAGACCATTTTGTTATCGTTAACCGAAAATACTTCCAAAGAAAAAGTGAGCATTACCGTAAACGGGAAGAAAATTCAGGGCGATGTTCCCCAACCCATTACGCGGCCAAAGACAATCAACCCCAGTAAATTATAATGGTGTGGCTGTTAATTGTTGAAGTCTGTGGAATGATGCTGATCATTCCTTTTTTCTTTTCTTTTCTAATGAGGTATTCAGGATGGGGTATGCTATACTAAGTGTTGAAATAGGGGGAATGTTCATTGCGAATTGATGGGCGGAAAAATGACCAACTTCGAAAAGTAGAGATAGAGCGCAACTATATTCAAACAGCTGAGGGATCCGTTTTCATCAGTGTAGGGAATACACGGGTGATTTGCACGGCCTCGGTTGAAGAGAAAACCCCGCCTTTTTTGAGAAACACGGGTCAGGGATGGGTAACCGCAGAGTATTCGATGTTGCCGCGAGCAACACATACTCGAACGGTTCGAGAATCAAGCAGAGGCAAGGTAAGCGGAAGAACGATGGAAATCCAACGTTTAATCGGTCGCGTATTGCGTTCAGTTGTCAATTTAAAAGAGCTGGGTGAACGGACGATATGGATCGATTGTGATGTGATTCAAGCAGACGGTGGAACAAGAACGGCTTCAATCACAGGCGCTTATGTGGCGATGTGTGATGCCCTCGCATTACTAGTGAAAGATAAAATAATACGCCGTTTTCCGATTACTGATTTTCTCGCAGCTACCAGTGTAGGAATCGTGAATGATCAACTTTGCTTAGATCTTTGCTATGAAGAAGATTCTAATGCGCTCGTGGATTTGAATATTGTGATGACCGGTTCTGGGAAATTTGTAGAACTGCAAGGTGCAGCTGAAGAATCGCCGTTCAGTTATGAGCAATTGATCCAATTGCTCGATCTAGGAAAAAAAGGCATTCATGAACTGATCCAATTGCAACGAGAGGCATTACAAGAATATGAATCTCTTTTTGAAACGAAGGTGAAGATGTAGGAGGATTCATCATGAAACCATGGCCATTTCCGTACATAGTGATTGCTACCTACAATCAAAATAAATGGAAACAATTTCAAGATTTATTTGGTCAGGAATTCGCGATAGAAGTTAAAAGCTTACAAGACTTTCCACAGCAGCTACCCAACATTGTTGAAGATCAAGATACATTTGAAGGCAATGCTTTAAAAAAAGCGAAGACCATTGCTGAAGCGATTCAAGGTCCCGTTATCGCGGATGATTCGGGAATTGTCGTTCCAGCACTAGGTGGAGCTCCGGGAGTCTATTCCGCTCGCTATGCGGGAGAACATGCGACAGATGAGCAAAATAATCATAAGCTGATTGAAGAGATTCGATCAATACCCGAACAAGATCGAAAAGCTTATTATGTATGTATCATGGCTTTTGTTGTTCCACCACAGACAGAGATGATCGTCAGAGGAGAATGTCATGGAGTTGTGATTGAAGAGGGAAGAGGAACAGAAGGATTTGGTTATGATCCCATTTTTTATCTTCCTGAAGAGAAAGCGACAATGGCTGAGCTACCGGCGGAAAGAAGGTATGCGATCAGCCATCGTGCAAAGGCAACAAAGAAATTAGTGCAACTTCTCAAGAGTGAATATGTCTTTTAAGGTGATCGCTAACATGAAGATATTAGTGATAAGTGATTCTCATGGAAAAGCGGAACGGTTGAAGATGATTGTCGATCAAGTTGCTGCTGATCATGTGATCCATTGTGGTGATTTTTGTACCAAAAAGAGCCTGTTGCCGAAAGGATCTCAAACGGTTGTTCAGGGGAATTGTGATATTGAACGGCTGTCACTTGAAGAGATTTGGGAAGCAAAAGGATTTCGTTTTTTTATTACACATGGTCACCGTTATGATGTCAAAACTTCGGTTTTGCCAATCCGCTATCGGGGGCAAGAAGTAGGGGCACAAATTGTATGTTTCGGGCATTCGCATGTTCCATACTGTGAGCAATCCGATGGAATCCTTTTGATCAATCCTGGAAGTATTGCACAACCGAGAGGGTTTACCGTTCCTACTTATGCATGTCTTGAATTGATGAAGAAAAAGATCAAAGTCACCTATTATGGCATCGATGGACAACCGATTCAGCAACTTGGTGGAATCTATACATTTCAGTAGATATATACCTCTGCGAAGAAAGCAGAGGTTTTTTTAAAAAAAAGTTGAAATGTATCTAGGGATTATGATATAATTCACATTGTTCGCTAACCCAATCATATTCACATGTCCCAGTAGCTCAGCTGGATAGAGCAACGGCCTTCTAAGCCGTCGGTCGAGGGTTCGAATCCTTCCTGGGACGCCATTTTATGAAAGCCTGTTATTAAAGGTTTGATCAATCATCCATATCCAACATACAAACAAAATTCTAGGTAGTTGTTGAACACCAGCACTCCTGCATGTAAGACAAAAGGAGTGTTTTTTGTTGAAATTGAAAAAAGTAGTCCGAATCTTCATTACGGGGTATATTTAAGATGCGATTGTTTCTAATTTTGAAATAGGCGATTGTTTATTTAGTCGAATTCATATATAATGATGACTGAAGGTAGATTGTTATTGACATAGTCAGGGTTATTTTGAGCAAAGATTATCAAGTCATATACTTGCCTTGCGAAAAATGCGGCAGCCGTGGAGGTTGTCTCAGGTGCGGCTGTGACTGTGAGCCAAAAAATCCCAAATGTCCGAATTGCGGGATAAGTGATCCGACACCGCCAGGGATCAAGAAGCCTGACTGAGTAGTGATTACTACAAAATTTTACGGCGCGGGCCATTTGGCCTGCGCTTTTTCTATATGGTTACATAAAAAACTAAACCACGCGGTGGATGCAGGATTCTTACACTCTACCGCGTGGTTATTCGGTTTATGGGTCAGAGGGGCGATCTCCTAAAAGGGTTTTAGTCATCAATCTTTATTCCTCCTTTCTCTAATTTTTTGGCATGATCGAGGAATTTTTTTAGATAGATGTTTTCTTTTCCTGGATAATTGCGTTCCCAGAAGTCTACCAATTTTAATAAAACTTCATATTCCAGTTTATGAAGTTCGTGTTGTCTCGACAGATCTAGGGCTTTTTTATAGGTGGTTTCTGCTCGATCGATTTCCTGCAAGTGATGATAACATTCACAGAGAATGATAAGTGCTTGAATGTATCGGATAAGGTAGGGACCATTTTCGTCGATTTGAGCAATGGATGGTTCTAGAATTTTTTTGGTTTTTCTCCATTGATGGCGACGATTATATAACTCCCCCAATGATACATCCGCCTCGATAATTTGTTGTTTCCGATTTGCTTTTTTTAACATTTCTTTGGCAGTTAGAAAGCACTTCAAGGCAATGTGCTCAAAGTCCATTCTTTTATAAATATCACCTAGCGTTACCCAAAGTTCCCCTGCACGTCCGATGTTTCGGTTAGAAATAGCGATTCTAAGACCTCTCTTGGCGTTTTGAATTGCATCTTGGTACAGTTGGGATCGCATCAAAAGTTTTGCTTGCATGTCATACATATTTAGAATAATATCAATATTATCGATATTTTCTTTCTCTTTCCATAGCGTCCGCAACAAGGTAAAAGCTTGTTGACGAAATCCAAGCAGTTCGAGATAGATCACTTGATTTTCAAGTAATGCATATTTCAAATTCAGATTTCCCATTTGATCATCAAAACATTGGATTCCTTTTTTTGCTTCTTGTAAAGCGAGTTTAAAATCATTACGAAAATATGCAATTTGACAGAGCTTGAGATAACAATGGGCTTTGATATTATCAAGGTTAAATTTTTTGGGTTGACTTTCTACGAAACGGATCGTTTTATAGAAGTATTTTTTAGATTCATCGATCTTCCCTTTTAAATGGTAACAGCAAGCCTTTAAGAAGAAGACTTTTGCTCGATAAGGATCTGATTCATCTAATATGACTTCTTTTAGCTCCTTTAAGGCCGATTTATAATCATTGGAGTGGATGTAATTGTCGATCATTGTAAATCTTATTTGGTTGAATTCGTTCTCTTTTTCTTCTTTGGTTTGTAATTCAACACCGGATAAGGTGGGAGCTTTTTTTAGATTATAGTTCAGTCGGTCGCAGAAGATTTCGATTTTTTTGAGAGATACTTTTGAGGAACCTCTTTCGATTTTGCTAATCGTTGCTGGAGATAAATGTTCATCTGATAGATTTTCCATTGTTAGCTTTTTTTCTTTTCGTAACTCCCTCAATATCTTTCCTAATTTTTTCCGATCTAGATCCTCCATGGTAAAATTCTCCTTCGTAATTAAAATGGTTTTATTTTAATTTCCTTGGATAAATCGAAATTTTGTTTGCATTTTTCGTAAATAATCAAGATCAGGAAAAAAATTTTATAAAAAAGAAGAGGAATGTGTCTGGTTTTTATTGTTTTTTTCAGGGAGGAAAAATATTTTAATCATTCGTGAATGTTGAAAATTAATTAATAAATAATATAATCAAAGTATATCAAAATTATAGGTGATTTCAATAACTATAACTATAAATCTATGTTCATTTCAGATAAAAGCTTGTTAATATAAACTATTAGCATGCTAAGGAGAGGAGGTTTTTTCATGTTTACAGAAGAGTTCGAAGATAAGGATGAGATGGGTGTTAATTTATATAAAAGAGGATTAAAAGTCAATAAAAGGTTCGAAAACGAAGTCAAGGAGAAAGAATCGAGAAAAAAAGTACCTAAATATTTAATCGAATCATATTTACAAAAAAAACAACGATCAAAACCGAACCAGTCAGATGATGAGTAGAGATACGCTCAATAAAAGGCGATGGAGGGTGAGGTGAGGACTCTGTAAGATCTATAACCGTTTTAAATCAAAAACTGTTATTTTTTATGGGCAAAATCCAATTGATGGATATTGGAGAGTTTTGCTTTTCTAATAAACTTGGTATACTGGAAAAATGGAA
>JANWJM010000060.1 GCA_025449475.1 Thermoactinomycetaceae bacterium | reverse complement strand
TTAATGATCGAAGACCCAAAAACCAAAGAACCAACACGCATCGGTTATAAATATGTGGATGGGAAAGATGGAAAGAAGAAAAAAGTTCGCTATGCTAAAAAATCGGGCGAAATCATTGACTAAGAAGGGAGGAAGATGAATGGCTGCTCGTTTGAAGGAGAAATATGCAGAAGAGATTGCACCCACTCTCATGAAAAAATTTAACTATCGTTCGCCGATGCAACTTCCTAAAATCGAGAAGATTGTGATCAACATGGGGGTAGGGGAAGCTGCTCAAAATCCCAAAGCATTGGATGGAGCTGTAGAAGATTTGATGCAAATTACCGGGCAGAAACCAATCGTGACTCGCGCGAAGAAATCGATTGCTGGTTTCAAACTCCGCGAAGGTATGCCAATTGGTTGCAAAGTAACGCTTCGAGGAGAACGCATGTATCATTTTTTGGATAAGTTAATCAATATTGCTTTGCCTCGTGTTCGTGACTTTCGTGGTGTTTCTCCCAAGGCGTTTGATTGACGTGGAAACTATAGCATTGGTTTAAAAGAGCAATTGGTTTTCCCAGAAATTGAGTATGACAAAATCGATAAAGTTCGCGGAATGGATATTATTATTGTGACAACTGCGCAGACAGATGAGGAAGCTCGGGAATTATTAGCGCAAATCGGCATGCCTTTTCGTCAATAAATTATCTTAGTGATAGGAGGGAATCAATTGGCCAAAAAATCGATGATTGCAAAGGCTAAACGCACTCCCAAGTTCAAAGTCCGGCAATATACCCGTTGTGAACGCTGTGGGCGACCACACGCTGTTCTTCGGAAGTTTCGCCTCTGTCGTATCTGCTTCCGCGAATTGGCGTATAAAGGACAGATTCCCGGCGTGAAAAAAGCGAGTTGGTAATGAAGAAAGGAGGGATCGTTCATGGTGATGACTGATCCAATTGCTGATATGTTGACTCGAATTCGAAATGCAAATATGGTTCGTCATGAAAGTTTAGAACTTCCAGCCTCACGTATGCTGAGAGAAATTGCTGAAATTCTGAAGCGTGAAGGATTTATCCGTGATGCTGAGTATATCGAAGATAACAAACAAGGGATTTTACGGATCTTCCTGAAATATGGTCCCAATAGCGAAAAAGTGATTACCGGTTTAAAACGTATCAGCAAGCCGGGGTTGCGTGTATATGCGAAGGCGAGTGAAGTGCCTCGTGTTCTAAATGGATTAGGAATCGCAATCTTATCCACTTCAAAGGGTGTGATGACAGACAAAGAAGCTCGTCAACACAAAGTAGGTGGAGAAGTCATTGCATATGTATGGTGATTTGGATAGTAGATGGAGGTGACTGAAATGTCTCGGATCGGCAAAAAACCTATTGTCATCCCCGATGGTGTCGAGGTATCCGTTGCGAAAAATCAAGTGACGGTGAAGGGACCAAAAGGAACACTTACGCGATCATTTGATAAAAATATGTCCATTAAGTTAGAAGAGAATCAAGTCATTGTCGAGAGACCCAATGATAATCGACAAAACCGCGCACTACATGGAACGACTCGCAGTGTGATTGCCAATATGGTGGAGGGTGTATCCAAAGGATTTACGAAAACGTTGGTGTTGGAGGGTGTCGGTTATCGCGCACAAAAAAAAGGAAAGAACCTTGTGCTTGCAGTAGGGTACTCTCATCCTGTCGAAATTGCACCGGGTGAAGACCTTGAGATTGACGTCCCAAGCCAGACGCAAATTATTGTCAAAGGAATTGACAAAGAGAAAGTCGGCGAACTGGCAGCGAATATCCGTGCGGTTCGTGAACCGGAACCATACAAAGGCAAAGGAATTCGTTATAGTGGTGAGTACATCAGACGGAAAGAAGGTAAGGCGGGTAAATAACGCCTGATATGATTTGAAGGGAGTGAACGAAGTCGTGATCCAAAAGGTTGATCGTAACAAAAAACGGAAAAAGCGACATCTAAGAGTTCGCAAAAAGATCGTCGGTACCCTAGAATGTCCCCGTTTAAATGTATTTCGATCAAGTAAAAACATTTACGCTCAACTGATCAATGATCAAAACGGTACAACCGTAGCTTCTGCTTCAACACTTGATCCTGACTTTCGAAAAATAGGCAAGAGTGGAGGTACAGTGGAAGCAGCTGAGTGGGTCGGCGAAACGATCGCCAAAAGAGCAATTGAAAAAGGCTTCAAAAAGGTTGTTTTTGATCGAGGAGGCTATCTCTATCATGGTCGTGTGAAAGCATTGGCCGATGGAGCGAGGAAAGGAGGTCTTGACTTTTGAGCAGAGAGAAAAAGCAAAGCAGAAAAGACGCTTCACAGAGCGAATACATTGAAAAAGTTGTTAATATTAACCGTGTAGCAAAAGTAGTTCGTGGTGGTCGTCGCTTTAGTTTCAGTGCTTTGGTCGTGGTGGGCGACGGGAAAGGCAAAGTCGGAGCTGGAATTGGAAAGGCTGCAGAAGTACCGGAAGCGATTCGAAAAGGGATCGAAGTGGCAAAGAAGAACATGATTACCGTTCCTCTGCAAGGAACAACCATTCCGCATGAAGTAATTGGACACTTTGGTGCGGGGAAAGTTCTTTTAAAACCAGCAGTGGAAGGAACGGGTGTGATCGCTGGTGGAGCTGTTCGGGATGTTTTAACAGTGGCTGGAGTCGGCGATATCTTAACAAAATCGACGGGTTCCAATAACCCCATCAATATGGTTCGTGCTACCCTGCAAGGCATTCAATCGCTCAAGCGACCCGAGGAAGTTGCAAAATTACGTGGCAAAACAGTGGAAGAACTACTAGGATAGGAGGGATGACCGTGGCAAAAAAATTGGTGATTACACTAAAACGAAGTATGATCGGTCGGCCGAAAGACCAACGCGTCACCCTACAAACACTCGGTTTTCGCAAACGAGAACAATCCGTTATTCATAATGATCATCCATCAATCCGTGGAATGATCAATAAGGTGAAGCATTTAGTCGAGGTCTCTGAACTTGAAGAGTAGAGCCTTCAATTTAATGCAGAGGAGGTGCATTGATGAAACTGCATGAGTTAAAACCTGCTGAGCGTTCAAGAAAAAACAGGAAGCGAGTAGGTCGTGGAATGGCTTCCGGTCATGGCAAAACTTCTGGAAGAGGTCATAAAGGTCAAAATGCTCGATCGGGTGGAGGGGTCCGTCCCGGATTTGAAGGTGGACAAAACCCAATCTATCGGCGTCTTCCCAAGCGTGGCTTCCATAACCCCAATCGAACCGAATATGCCATCGTGAATCTGTCTACGCTCAATCGCTTTGAAGAAGGAACAGAGGTCACTCCTGCTCTTTTACAGGAAACGGGCATCGTGAAAAATTTGAGAGATGGGTTGAAAATTCTTGGTGATGGAGAGCTAACGATCAAATTGCATGTGAAGGCTCATAAGTTTTCGAAGTCTGCTCAAGAAAAAATAACCGCCGTTGGTGGAACCGCGGAGGTAATCTAATGTTTCAGACTCTCGCCAATATTTTTCGGGTAGAAGATTTACGTCGTCGGATTCTGTTTACATTGATGATGTTGGTAGTGTTTCGGATCGGAAGTTTTATTCCGGTCCCAAATACGAATGCAGAAGCACTTAAACAGTTGGCCAATGATAGTCAAGGCGTTTTTGGCTTGATCAATGCTTTCTCCGGAGGCGCATTTACCAATTTCTCCATCTTTGCGATGGGCATTATGCCCTACATCACGGCATCGATTATTGTCCAACTCCTAGCGATGGATGTGGTTCCAGCATTTGCTCGCTGGCAGAGAGAAGGAGAAATAGGTAGACGGAAACTCACCCAGTTTACGCGATATTTTACAATTATCCTGGCTCTGATCCAGTCGATTGGTCTTTCGATCGGATTTAACCGAGCATTAGGAAATACGTTTATCGTTGGCGGTAGCTTCTGGGATTATGCGTTGATTTCATTGACGTTAACAGCTGGAACAGCTTTTCTGATGTGGTTGGGCGAACAGATCACCGATAAGGGCATCAGCAATGGAATCTCCATCTTGATTTTTGCTGGAATTATTGCTTCGATTCCGACCCATATCAATCAGATTTATACGACATTGTTTACAGATGTCAAAGGGCAGATGTTTTTAAGCATTCTAAAGCTGCTTGGGATTGTTCTTGCTGTCATCATTATCGTTGTCGGGGTTATCTATATTCTGCAGGGAGTAAGAAAAATAGTTGTACAATACACCAAACGCGTCGTTGGGCGTAAGATGTATGGAGGTCAGTCGACGCATATTCCCTTGAAAGTGAATGCTGCTGGTGTAATTCCGGTGATTTTTGCATCTTCACTTGTTTTATTCCCTTGGACAATTGCCCGCTTTTGGTCTGGAAATCCAGTTGCAGACTGGATTATTACCAATTTCGATTATACGAGATTTAATTTGGGCATGATTTTGTACGTAATTTTGATTATTGGATTCACCTACTTCTATTCCTTTGTTCAGATCAATCCTGTACAACTCGCGGATCAAATGAAGAAAAATGGTGGATTTATCCCAGGTGTTCGTCCCGGCAAAGCAACTGCTACTTATCTAACAAGAATCTTAAATCGTCTTACCTTAACAGGATCACTCTTTTTGGCTGCTGTTTCGATTTTACCGATGATATTTATTGCTTTTGCGAACTTGCCACAATCCGTTCAGATCGGCGGTACTTCATTACTGATTGTTGTTGGTGTAGCACTAGAGGTCATGAAAACAGTCGAGAGTCAGTTAGTCAGTCGTCATTACAAAGGGTTTATCAATAAATAATAACTATATTCCCAATCGTCGATAACACTTTTCATCCTATGCTAAATTGACTGGGAGGTATGAGGCTTGAATATTGTACTGATGGGATTGCCAGGAGCTGGGAAAGGAACCCAAGCAGCTCGGATTGTTCAAGAATTGAAGATTCCTCATATCTCTACTGGAGATATGTTTCGATTAGCTGTAAGCGAAGAAACGCCGCTCGGATTGGAAGCAAAGTCGTATATGGATAAGGGGCAGTTAGTTCCGGATCGTGTAACAATTGGGATTGTTCGTGATCGCCTCAATAAAGATGACTGTTCATCCGGTTTTTTGCTTGACGGTTTCCCACGAACAGTCCCTCAAGCCATTGCATTGGATGAATTGCTGCAAGAGATGTCGCGGAAAATCGATGCCATTATCTATATCGAAGTCGAGCAAGATGAATTATTACGCCGATTAACAGGGAGAAGAATTTGTCGTGATTGCGGAGCAACCTATCATGTGGTATTCTCTCCACCTGAAAAGCAGGATGTCTGTGATCATTGCGGGGGCGAACTTTATCAACGGAATGATGACCGCGATGAAACAGTAGCCAAACGGTTAGAGGTCAATGTAAAAGGTCTTCAAGATTTGATAAAGTATTATGAACCAACTGGGCGACTACAGCGGATCGATGGAAAGCAATCAATTGAAAATGTGACAAAGGAGATATTGTCACAATTACGAGGGGTTCAAACATGATCGTATTAAAATCCTCGCGAGAGATTGAAAAAATGAGGGAAGCAGGAAAGATTGTTGCTCTTACCCATCAAAAGTTAAAAAAATATATTCAGCCTGGAATTACAACCAAAGAATTAGATCATATTGCTGAACAATTTATTAAAAGTCATGATGCAATTCCTTCATTTAAAGGATATAATGGCTTTTTAGGAAGTATTTGCACATCCGTGAATGAAGAGCTTGTTCATGGAATTCCGGGAAAACGCAAACTGAAAGATGGGGATATTATTACCCTGGATATCGGTGCTTATTATGCAGGATATCATGGGGATTCTGCTTGGACATACCCTGTAGGTAAGATCTCTCCGGAAGCAGAAAAGTTGCTTGAAGTGACTGAGGCTTCCTTATATAGAGGATTGGAGCAGGCTCGACCACAGGCAAGACTGGGTGATATCTCACATGCCATACAAGTCTGTGCCGAAGAAGCTGGTTTTTCAATTGTTCGTGAATATGTGGGTCATGGAATCGGACAAAATTTGCATGAACCGCCGAGCATTCCGAATTATGGTCCACCCAATAAAGGTCCAAGGCTAAAGCCAGGCATGACATTAGCAATTGAGCCGATGGTAAATATGGGAAGTCGACATGTGCGAACGCTGGTTGATAATTGGACGGTTGTGACTGTAGATGGTTCATTATGCGCTCACTTTGAACATACCATTGCGATTACGGAAGAAGGCTATGAAATCCTTACGAAAGCGTAATAGGGTAAAGGGTGAGGTGTATGGTTGATACCAGTCAAATCCGTTTAGGGCAGATCGTTCAAATTCTCAACGGGCGCCAGGCAGGTTCATTTGCCATTGTTGTCGATCAAAGGGACCGATACGTTTGGTTAGCTGATGGAAAGAAGCGTACTGTCGAAAATCCAAAGAAGAAAAATATCAAGCACATTCAACCTACAAATACTGTTGTAAAAGCTGTGGCTGATGCTTTGGACAAAGTTGGATCTGTAGACAATGCGATTTTGCGAAATGCCTTAAACCAATACCAACTCCCACGGAATGAAAAAATTTTGAAGGAGAGTCAATGAATGGCCAAAGAAGATGTAATCGAGGTAGAGGGGATCGTAAAAGAACCTTTACCAAATGCAATGTTTAAAGTCGAGCTGGATAATGGACATGAAGTGCTTGCACATGTATCAGGAAAGATTCGCATGCATTTTATACGGATTTTACCTGGTGATAAAGTCACCGTCCAACTTTCCCCATATGATTTGACCCGTGGTCGAATCACCTATCGCTACAAATAATGTGCAACTATGTATCATTGTGATCGGACAAAAGCAGCTACATCGAAACAGGCAATGTTTGCCATTGTAGCAGCACGTTTCCCATTATCGAATGGATGCTGTTTGTATCAAAGGCGATAGCACAATGTACATGGGGTACAAGGTGTTAGGAGGTATCGAAATGAAAGTAAAACCATCCGTAAAGCCTATTTGTGATCAATGTAAAGTGATTCGACGCAAAGGGGCAGTTATGGTAATTTGTAAGAATCCAAAGCATAAACAAAGACAAGGTTAATACAGGAGGTGTAAGGATTGGCACGGATTGCTGGAGTTGACTTACCACGAGAAAAGCGTCTGGAAATCGCTCTGACCTATATTTATGGGATTGGTCGATCACTCTCAAATAAAATTTTGTCGGAAACAGGAATCCATCCAGATACACGCGTACGGGATTTGACAGAGAGTGAAGTTTCCAAACTTCGATCCTATATTGACAAGAACTTGATTGTAGAAGGAGATTTGCGCCGTGAGACCGCTTTGAATATCAAACGGTTAATCGAAATCGGTTCCTACCGTGGAGTGCGTCATCGCCGTGGACTCCCTGTACGTGGACAAAATTCGAAAACCAATGCACGTACGCGCAAAGGACCTCGCCGTACAGTAGCCAACAAGAAGAAATAATCGATATTAAGGAGGGAAATTTTTTTGGCTAAAGCAAAAACACAACGTGTAAGACGTCGTACCAAGAAACATGTTGAATCAGGAGTTGTGCATATTCGTTCAACGTTTAATAATACCATTATCACCATCACCGATCCAAATGGAAATGCAGTGGCTTGGGCGAGTGCTGGAACGATGGGTTTTAAAGGGTCAAGAAAAAGCACTCCATTTGCTGCGCAGATGGCTGCCGAGCAGGCTGCGAAAACAGCCATGGAAAGCGGTATGAAATCAGTAGAAGTGATGGTGAAAGGACCTGGAGCAGGACGTGAAGCAGCAATCCGTTCCTTGCAAGCAGCGGGTCTTGAAGTGAGCTTAATCAAAGATGTAACTCCTATTCCGCATAATGGATGCCGTCCACCGAAACGTCGTAGAGTTTAACACCGGAGGAAAAGGTTAAAGTGATTTCGTTGCATCTCGTTCTTGTTCTACTTGTTTTTGTTTAGAAGTTTTAAAGCAGGCATATAATGGATAGGACTAGAACCGTTGCACAACAAAAATTCACCTTTCTGATCATGGAAGATGGATGGTGGAAGTTAGCTCGGAACACGACGTTCTGAAGGAGGGTTTGTGAGCGGTATGATTGAAATTGAAAAACCAAAGATCGAAGCAGTAGAGATTAGCGAAGATCAAACTTATGGGAAATTTGTTGTTGAACCGTTGGAGCGTGGGTATGGAACGACTTTAGGAAACTCACTTCGTCGGATCTTACTATCTTCTTTACCAGGGGCTGCCGTAACAACTGTTCAAATCGATGGTGTATTACATGAATTCTCAACCATCCCAGGTGTGGTAGAAGATACCACACAACTCATTTTAAATCTGAAAAAACTGTCGCTTCGCATTCATTCGGATGAAGAAAAAATTTTAGAAATTGATGCAGAAGGAAAAGGGGTCGTTCGGGCTGCTGATATTCGTGGAGACAGTGATGTAGAGATCTTAAATCCTGATCTATATATTGCTACATTAGCAGACAATGCGCACCTTCGAGTACGGATGACGGCCAATCGTGGTCGAGGATATGTGACAGCTGATAAAAATAAAAAAGAAGATCAGCCAATTGGTGTAATTCCTGTGGATTCAGTTTACACCCCAATTGAGCGTGTCAATTTTCAGGTGGAAAACACGCGTGTTGGACAAGTTACCAACTATGATAAATTAACATTGGAAGTCTTTTCAAACGGTAGTTTAAGACCAGAAGAAGCAGTTAGCTTAGGAGCTAAAATTCTCAATGAGCACTTAATGCTTTTTGTCGGATTGACCGAAGAGGCAAAAGATGCAGAGATTATGGTCGAAAAAGAAGAAGATCAAAAAGAAAAAGTCATGGAAATGACCATTGA
>JANWJM010000059.1 GCA_025449475.1 Thermoactinomycetaceae bacterium | reverse complement strand
GGTGAATTTGATGTGTTAATCGGAATCAATTTGCTCAGAGAAGGACTTGATCTGCCTGAGGTTTCATTGGTGGCCATTCTCGATGCGGATAAAGAGGGCTTTTTGCGAACCGAGCGCTCCTTGATCCAAACCATTGGACGAGCAGCTCGGAATGCCAATGGAGAAGTGTTAATGTATGCTGATACGATCACCAAGTCGATGAAAAAAGCGATCGATGAGACGAAGCGAAGAAGAGAGATTCAGATGGCATTTAACAAAAAACATGGGATTCAGCCGAAAACGATTCAAAAGGCGGTTCGAGATGTCATTGAAGCAACAAAAGTTGCAGAAGATCCAGCTCCTTATCAGATCACACCTCCCCCCAAAAAAGATCGCTCACAATGGATCAAGGAACTGGAACAAGAGATGAAACAGGCTGCAAAAGAGTTGCAGTTTGAACGTGCTGCGGAATTGCGTGATCTCATATTGGAACTCAAAGCAAAGGGTGAGTAAAAAGATGGCGATAGAGAATATTGTGATTCGAGGTGCCCGAGTCCACAACTTAAAATCGATTGATGTGACCATTCCTCGCGATCGGTTTGTCGTAATCACGGGTTTAAGTGGATCCGGCAAGTCATCGCTGGCATTTGATACGATCTACGCAGAGGGGCAGCGGAGATATGTCGAATCCTTATCGGCGTATGCGCGACAATTTTTGGGACAGATGGACAAACCCGATGTGGATCAAATCGAAGGCTTGTCCCCTGCGATCTCCATCGATCAAAAGTCAACCAGCCGTAATCCTCGTTCAACGGTGGGGACTGTTACCGAAATTTATGACTATCTGCGGCTTTTGTTTGCTCGGATTGGAACCCCGTATTGTCCAACACATCAATTGCCCATCACTTCTCAAACGATTCCGCAAATGGTGGATCGCATCAAAGCTTTGCCTGAGCGAACCCGATTGCAGATATTGGCGCCGATCGTTAAGGGGCGCAAAGGTGAACATCTAAAATTGCTGGATAAAATTAGAAAACAGGGATTTGTACGAGCACGTATTGATCACGAGATCATCGATCTCTCCGAAGAGATACGGTTGGAAAAGAATAAAAAGCATACCATCGAAGTAATCGTCGATCGGATCATTCTCAAAGAAGGGGTCGAGACAAGACTTTCCGATTCACTGGAAACCGCATTGCAACTATCCGAAGGGGAAGTGTTAGTGAATGTGATCGATGGAGAAGATCTCTTGTTTCATCAAAATCTCGCATGTCCTGAATGTGGCTTTAGCCTGGATGAATTAACGCCACGGATGTTTTCTTTTAATAGTCCTTTTGGCGCTTGCCCCAGTTGTGATGGATTGGGAAGTCGAATGGAAGTTGATCCGAAACGCATCGTTCCAGACTCGCGACGATCCATCGAAGAGGGAGCCATTGAGCCATGGTCTTTCAAAGATGGATATTTTTCACAGATGATGGCTTCTTTTTGCGACCATCATCAAATTGATCGAACCGTTCCTTTTGAACAATTGGATGAGAATGAACAACGGTTACTTTTATATGGAAGTGACGAGCCTTTTTCGTTTCATTATAAAAATGAAAATGGAACGGTAAGACAGACTCGAACACGATTTGAGGGAGTGATTACGCGAATCAAGCGCCTATACCGGGATACCACGTCCGAGGCGGTTCGGAAACAAATCACATCCTATATGGTTCAACAGGTTTGTCCGACTTGTCGAGGCGCACGCTTAAAAGAAGAGGTTCTTCATGTGCGAATTGGTGGGAAGAATATCGATGAAGTATCCAGCATGTCGATTCAAGATGCGCAGGACTTTTTTCATCGTCTCAAATTATCTTCGAAAGAAGCACAGATCGCCAAAGAAGTCTTAAAGGAGATTCATGAACGACTTGGATTTCTGATCAATGTTGGCTTGGAATATCTTACGCTCAATCGCTCGGCGAGTACGTTGTCAGGCGGAGAAGCGCAACGAATACGACTGGCGACCCAAATCGGTTCACGTCTCATGGGTGTTCTTTATATTTTAGATGAACCAAGTATTGGTCTGCACCAGAGAGATAATGATCGATTGATCACAACACTTAAAAAGATGCGTGATCTCGGCAATACTTTAATCGTGGTTGAGCATGATGAAGATACGATGTTGGCTGCCGACTTTATTATAGATATGGGTCCGGGTGCAGGTGTGCACGGGGGTGAAGTCGTAGCAATGGGAACTCCCCAGGAGATTATGAAACATCCCGATTCCTTGACAGGAAAATACTTAAGCGGTCGAAAGTTGGTTGCGGTTCCTGAGAAAAGAAGAGAATGCAAAAAAGGATGGATTGAAATATTTGGAGCGTCGGAAAATAATCTAAAAAATATCGATGTGAAGTTTCCCCTGGGGGTTTTTACCTGTATCACGGGGGTTTCAGGCTCAGGGAAAAGTACACTGGTTAATGATGTTTTATTGAAAGCACTGACCCAAAAGTTGTACAAATCCAAAGATGCTCCAGGGAAACACAAAGCGATCAAAGGGATAGAGCAGATCGACAAAATTATTGATATTAATCAATCTCCCATCGGACGAACGCCGAGAAGTAACCCTGCTACTTACACAGGGATGTTTGACGATATTCGGGACGTTTTCGCATCAACACCTGAAGCGAAGGTGCGCGGATTTAAAAAAGGTCGTTTCAGCTTTAATGTTCAGGGTGGACGTTGTGAAAATTGTCGCGGAGATGGGATTATCAAAATTGAAATGCATTTTCTTCCAGATGTGTATGTTCCTTGCGAGGAATGTAAAGGGAAGCGTTATAATCGGGATACACTTGAAGTGGTCTATAAAGGAAAAAATATTGCAGATGTGCTCGATATGACGGTGGAAGATGCTCTTCACTTCTTTAAAAACATTCCCCGGATCAAACGAAAATTACAGACACTGGTAGATGTTGGACTGGACTATATCAAACTCGGTCAACCGGCCACCACATTATCAGGAGGAGAAGCTCAACGAATTAAGTTAGCGTCTGAACTCCACAAACGGAGCAAAGGACATACTGTCTATGTTTTGGATGAACCGACGACAGGACTTCATATGGATGATATTGCCCGGCTACTAAAAGTGATACAGCGATTGGTTGATCAAGGGCATACTGTTCTCGTGATCGAGCATAATCTAGACGTTATCAAAACCGCTGATTATCTTATTGACTTGGGACCTGAAGGTGGGAAAAATGGAGGGCAAATTGTGGCTTGCGGAACGCCAGAAGAAGTGGTCCAATCTCCATCCTCGTATACCGGAAAATATTTAGCGGCGACGCTGGAACGAGATCGAAAACGGCAATCAAATCAGATATTGCACACTTCATCAACATAAGGAGAAGAAATGCGAATTTACCTACCAGAGGTTTTTGCACTCAGGTAGGTAAAACGCGACATCATTTTCAGAAAGAATGGATTGCGTTTTACCGTCACCGATTGATTGAGGATGTGAGGCTTTTTTGATGTAATGATCAATGGACGAAGATTGCTTGCTCACTACCCCTTCGATAAGGGCAGTGAGAGCTAAAAAGAAAAATCCTACTCCAAGATGGTTCCATTTGAAAGAGAAAATCTTATGTGGTTGATTCGATTGAAGATTTAATCTGTAGCGACGATTTGCATCTGCGACAGATGTCAGGCTTAGGTTCGCTTGGTGACCATACGATCAATGCACGGCAAAAAGGGCAAATGTCTGCATATTTCTGAATGGTGTTTTCAAAGGAGAACAGCCGCTTTTTCATGCGTGCTTGATGAGAAAAATTCTCCATCTGTAACCCCCCAGTGATTGTCTTGCAGTATTTTTTTATGGTACAATCAATGCACATTGCTTTCTTTATTTTTTATACCTTCTACTCAATATTGGTGGAAGGTTTTTTGCATGAGAAGATGTCATAATTTTTGCCATAGATCACAACAGTTCCATCCCCCATATCCACAACATTCCCATCTAACAATTCAAAGCGTACCTCTTGACCTGTTAAGGTTTTCATGTGAACCCAGAAAGATTGTCGGTCACGAGGCTTGTCCAATGGGATTTTAAATTCAAAGAAAGCGCTGATCTCCTCCAAACCACTCGTAGCCTCTATCACTTCTTGACTACATTCTGATTTGATCTCATAGAATGGTTGACTCTTAAAATGGTTGATAAAAGGATGCAAAAGTTTTGAATGACCCATGACACTTAGCTTTAACATGGGAATCACCTTCCTTCTTTTGGTGGTATGCTTCGGATTATAGCAAATTTTTTATTTATATCCAAACACGTTAATATTAACAAAATAGGAACCAATTTTAGTTAATGTTAACTCGTTTTACCGATAAAAATGAAAGGGAGAGGACAATATTAACTTAAAATAAGTTAAAATTAACCGATTTAGCTAAAAAAGCGAGTACCTGCCATTTGAATTCATACTAGGAAAAATATTATGATATTTATAATGGAAGGGGAGATGGTGTTGGATCAGGCATTGATGGTAAAACTTGGTCGATTATTTCGTGAAAAAAGGGAACAATTAGGCTATACCCAGAAAGATTTAGCCGATGATTTTGTTTCAGTCGCAACAATCAGTTACTTTGAGACCGGAAGAAGAAAAATCGGCGAGAAAAAAATGACGTATTTGTTTCGGAAAGTGAATTTAGATTATCACGATGTTTTGAAATCGATAACATGTTCGGATAAACATTCAAAGCGAGAAACCGAGTTACGCCTCCGGCTACAAGTAATCGAGCAAGATTTGGATAGTGGTTGTAAATCAGAAGCATTAAAAGAGTTAAAAGAATTGAAGCTTCCAATGAATCATCCCTATTCAGCAGTTGTTGAGTATCTAAAAGGAAAGTATCATTTTAAGGAAGAACAGTGGAAAAAAGCACAAAAATGCTTTGATCAAGCAATCTATCTCTATGACACCTATCCCGAAGAGTTAGAAGGTACAAATATTAAAGCGGCAAGTTTGTATACACTAGGTGTAATCTCTTATCGGCAGAGTGATTTTAAACAAGCGTATGACTATGCGACAAAGGGTTTAGAAGAGGTTGGCGAATGTTGTGAGCGCAGAAGTTGTAAGTATGCGCTGATGGTGAGCCAAGTGATCTATTTGGAAAAAATGGATCGGGATAGTGAGGCGATGTTGATCCTCGAAAGAATGTGGTCCTGTCTCGATCAAATTCAAAACTCAGATATTATTCTAAACATGTATGAAATGCAGGCTACGTTCCATATCAAACAAAAAATGTATGAGAAAGCGATCACATGTATTGAGAAAGCGATTGAGATTGCGAGGCAAGAAAAAAATTACAATCGTTCGTTTGAACTATGGACAGCGTTGGCCAGAGTCTACAAATATATCAGAGAATTTAACCTTGCGAAGATTTGTTTTCAAACAGCTTCTAAGATTGAGCCAAAAATTGATGACAAGTTTTTATCCGCCTATAACTACAAAGAGTTAGGCTTACTCTATCTTCAAGAGGGCGAATATGAACTTGCTCAGACAATCTTGGAGAAAGCAGTGATCCGTAGCAAGAAGGTGAAAGATGCATTGCAGCTCTGTGAATCATTGATCGCTTATGGTGACTGCTTTTTAAAACAGAAGAAAAACAAAAAAGCGATTCGTCAATACGAAGAAGCTTATGAAATCTGTAAACAATACGGTTTTTATCTTCAGGAAAAAAATTTAACATTAAAATTGGCGAAATACTATGAATTTAGAAATCTAATAAAACACGAGAAATACTTAAAATTATTCTACAAAGCTAGTATAAAACTGTTCGATTATGCAAGTGTATCCGATGGGAATCCACATTTTACACCTAAACTTCACTTATTGGAGCAACGAGATATGTATGTCGTAGAAGGATTTATAGATACAAATGGAGTAAATATATTACAGACAAATCTTACAGAGGATGTGAAAATATGATTAGAGAACCAATTTTTAGTCGTTTGGATGGCACTCCGCCGACCGTTTAAATCAATAGAAAAGGCTGGCTGTTTGAGTAGACGCGTGAGCCATCGATTGTATCTCTTCGGATCAGAAAGGACTCTTTGTACTTGACAAAGAGTCCTTTTCTGGATTATACGTGTTTACGCATGACTAATGCGGACTAAATCTGCGCGAATAATATATCGGTCGGGAGCATTGCCTTTATAATCAAAAGGATAGCAGGTGGTTACCGTTAAGACAGGACGTGGTATGGGTACGATGACAGTTCGATCTTCTGCGTGTGTGATCCATGTTTTGCGAATTTGATACGTATAAATTTTGTTTTTATATTTTACGTACATTTTATCTCCATTGACCAGCTGACCTAATTTTTTAAAAACAGTGTGTCGATGCCCTGATAATACCACATGACCGGTTTCATCAGGTGCGACTGTACCATAACCAATATATTTGCCGACCCCTTTTTCCAATGAGGCATCATCTGTTCCTTCCACGATGGGGAGATAGGCACCAATTTTGGGAATAATTAATTGACCGATTTGGGATCCCACTTGTAGATGAGCCGAACCTGTTTTCCTTTTTGTTACGGTTTGAGAAGTTGTCCCGTCTGCTACCTGATTTTGTTTGGGTAACGTTTGTTGATTGCTGTTCTCATGATGGGCGACCAGTTCTTTTACTTCTTTGGTTTCCTCGTCATTCTCTTCAAGCCCAGAAGATTCTTCCTTGGAGGAATCCGACTCATCTTCATCTCCCGTGTTTAAATTCTCGACCGAAGTTAAAGATGGCTCGACCTCCGTCTCCTGCCAATCTTCTGCAATTGCCATGGCTACTTTGGGGTCTCGCACTGCAATATTGATTTCTCCCCAAAATTTATAGCCATTAAATCCTAGAATCACGCATCCCATTATGATCATCAGCCAAGCTACAATACGGCCCATTCTCTTCACCCCTTGACGGAACATCCGTCAGCCTTAATTGTCTGTAGACTGTAGAAATATCTATTTTTTTTAGTTTACCTCTAACAGTAGCACTTTTTCAATAATAGGATTATTTATTCCAAGATTCGAAAGATTAACCACAAAAAAAGAACCTGTCCCAGATAGACAAGTCCTTTTTTGTGGTTTCATTCCATTCTTCTCCCTATCCATCCATCAACCCGTAAAGGAAGCTATAGAAATTATATACCATTTTATGTTGTTTCACAACATCATTTTCCATCTCATCTTTGTTTTGCTTGATGTTTTTTTGTAGGTTAGTATAAAAGTGGATTGGATTGGAGGGAAAATGTTTGAAGGATAAGAAAGTCATTGTAAGAGATTTGGTTGAAGAATTGAAGTTAGACATCCTGTTTGGATATAAGCAGTTGGATCGTGAGATTCAGGTGAGTGATATTTATCGTCCAGGGCTAGAACTGGCGGGTTTCTTTAAATATCATCCAGTGGAACGCATTCAGCTGTTAGGAAAAAGTGAGCTTACATTTATTTCGGGTTTAAGTGCCCATGAACGACGTGAACGGATTCAGCAATTCTGCCATCCTGAAATCCCATGTATTATCGTAACGAGGGGGCAGAAGGCTCCCGATGAACTGATCCATGAAGCCGAAAAAAAGAAGGTTCCATTATTACGAACCGAAATGGCGACAACGAAGTTTGGCAGTCGCGTAACCAATTATTTGGAACATGTTCTGGCTCCATCGACAACACTACATGGGGTTTTGGTGGATGTCTATGGCATTGGTGTATTGATTATCGGAAAGAGCGGTATTGGAAAGAGTGAAACAGCGCTTGAACTTGTCAAACGTGGGCATCGCTTGGTCGCAGATGATGCAGTCGAGATTTATCAGTATGATGAAAATTCGTTGGTCGGTCAAGCTCCCGAACTGATTCGATATCTGCTTGAAATTCGCGGAGTAGGAATTATTAATGTGATGACCCTTTTTGGAGCAGGAGCTGTACGAGATAAAAAGAAAATATCATTAGTCATCCAGTTGGAAATTTGGCAAGAGCATACGTATTATGATCGATTAGGATTGGATGAAGAAAAGTATAAAATTATTGATACCGAAGTAACCAAATTAACTGTGCCGGTTCGACCAGGAAGGAATCTTGCCGTTATTATCGAAGTAGCTGCTATGAATTTTCGCTTAAAACGCTTAGGGTTTCATGCAACACAGCAAATTGTACAGCAGTTAAACAAAACACTTGGTGACGATCTTTTTTAGACAGGAGTGTGCCGGATTCGACGGTTTCACTTTCGGTTTGTTTAGGCTAAAATATTGGTTATTGGTGGAAGGCGAAGGAGAGGAGTTCATTGATGTATTATTTGGGAGCGATTGATCCTGTTGCATTGTCATTTGGACCCATTAAAATTTATTGGTATGGGATTATCATGGGTTCGGCTGCATTGTTAGGCTTATGGCTGGCCGTGCGGGAAGCCAATCGGCGTGGAGTGGATGGAGAAATGATTATCGATATGATGATCTGGGTGATTCCATCCGCCATTGTGGGAGCCCGATTGTATTATGTCCTTTTTCAATGGGATTATTATATACTCAATCCTTCTTCAATCATCGCCGTTTGGGAAGGAGGATTAGCCATTCATGGAGGGCTCATCGGTGCTTTTATTGCGGGTTACATCTTTTTGCGCAAGAAAAAACAGAGTTTTTTGCTCTTGGCTGATATCATTGCCCCAAGTATTATTTTAGGTCAAGCGATTGGACGTTGGGGGAATTTTATCAATCAAGAGGCGCATGGTGGGGAGGTAAGTCGTTCCTTTCTCGAGGGCTTGTATTTGCCCAATTGGCTGATTGACCAAATGAGTATCCAAGGAGCTTATTACCATCCTACCTTTCTTTATGAGTCGATATGGAATCTGATTGGATTTGCTTTATTGATTGGGCTACGTTTTGTTCATCTTCGACGCGGTGAAATCTTTTTCAGTTATTTAATTTGGTATTCGCTTGGGCGCTTTTTCATCGAAGGTTTGCGTACGGATAGCTTAGCATTCCATGGACCGGAGTGGCTGGAGAGCTTGATCACTTTCATTTGGTCCCCGATGACCTTATTTTTTGAGCCGGGAATGCTTGAAGGTGGAAATATCCGCATCGCTCAATTGATGAGTCTATTATTGGTACTGGTAGGTTTAGGAAGCATTGTTTGGCGCCGTTTCAAAAAAGTTTCAGAAACCTATCCACGTCTTGTCGCGACTGGAACCGAAGTCAACTCGAAGGAAGCATAGTGTTTTCGAATAGGGAGAAGAGACCGGTTTTTCACATTTAATGGGGTGTTCTTATGAGACGAGTGAAACGATACCCTGTACAGGGAAGTAACTCGTTGTGGCAGCTCTATCAAACCATTTCTTTTTGGAAAGTTTTCTACCAAACATGTGTGATTTGGTTGGCTCGCTATATTCCTTGGTTGGGATTAAAAAATTGGCTTTATCGTACCTTTTTAAAAATGAAAATTGGAGACCAGACCGCCATCGCTTTTATGGTGATGTTTGATCTCCTCTATCCTGAAAAAATTTCGATTGGTTCAAATAGCATTATCGGTTATCATACAACCATCCTCACGCATGAATATTTAATCTCAGAGTATCGGCTGGGCGAGGTAAAGATCGGGAATCATGTCATGATCGGAGCCAATACCACCATTCTTCCGGGAGTCACCATTGGTGACCATTCGATCATTGGAGCTGGAGCGGTGGTAACCCGTGATATCCCCCCACACCACTTTGCTTTTGGCAATCCACTTCAGATTCGGAAAATTGAATAAATCGAGCTAGAAATCCATATGGATGAAGAAAAATCATGGTAAACAAGCTATAATGGAAGGGATTCCATTTAAGTTTATTGATGGAGGAGAGTCAGGATAGGAGCTTTGTCAACAGTCTGTAATGGAATCGATTCGATTTCCTGCGTTGAAATGTGGACTCAATTGGTAGAGATTGTATGATCATTGAAGCGGGGTTGATATTATTAAAATCCAAGTTCGGAGAACCATTCAAATCCCTGGTTTTGATGGGGCGGATATTGTAATTGAACAGGTAAAATGGGGCTCATCGCTGTGTTGGCATCTGCGTCACGGGAAAAAGCGAATGATCACCAAAAACAAACAAAAAATCAACAAATATATTCAGATGCATCGCAGAAATAAAACGAGCTATGAAATAATTGATCTTGGGGAATATTGAATCACAGATTAGCATCCAGAACCCCTGAGATTGATCTATGGGAAGTGGTCAGTGGTCATGATAATGAACCTGATGAAGCAATAAAGAAGCAGTTCCTGATCCGGAATATAGGAATTGCTTCTTTTTTTAGAGAATAATTAAATTTCTTCACCCTGACCGACTAGCTCTTGAATCGAAGAAATCTGATGCTGATCGAGCAATTTCAAAAGTTCGACATTTATTTTTTTGGCGATCCATGGTCCTTGATAAATCATGCCAGTGTAGACTTGAATGAGATTTGCGCCTGCGCGGATTTTATCAAAAGCGTCTTGTCCCGTAAAAACGCCTCCCACACCAATAATCGGAAGTTGACCGCGTGTGATTTGATAAATCATGCGAATCATTTTGGTCGAACGGTTCGTCAAGGGTTTACCGCTAAGCCCACCTGCTTCATTTCTCGAAGGGGAGTAAAGACCCTCGCGAGAAAGGGTGGTATTTGTCGCAATCAATGCATCGACTTTTGTTGCGAGAGCTGTTTGAACTATTTGGGTGACTTCATCCTCCGTAAGATCAGGGGCAATTTTCAGTAAAATGGGACGATAAATTTGGAAGTTGTCGGCTAAGCTATCCCGCTGTTGGATGATTGTTGTTAACAACTTTTGCAAGGCGTCCATCTGTTGCAAGTCGCGTAAACCCTTGGTATTGGGTGAGCTAACATTGATCACAAAGTAGTCTCCATAGGGATAAAGTAGAGAGAGTCCTTTTAAGTAATCGTCGACCGCTTGTTCATTGGGAGTATCTCGATTTTTCCCTAGATTGATACCAATGGGAATGCTCGGGCGTGGCAATTTAGAAAAGGATTCTTTGGCTTGTTCGATTCCGTCATTGTTAAAACCCATTCGATTAATCAATGCTTGTTCACCTGGAAAACGAAAAATTCGGGGCTTGGGATTCCCTGCCTGAGGTCGTGGTGTTAAGGTGCCCACCTCAACGAAACCAAAGCCCAACGCGGATAGTCCAGGATAGACATGAGCGTTTTTATCAAAGCCTGCCGCAAGTCCAACAGGGTTCGGAAAAAAAAGTCCAAAGTGTCGGCTATTGAGTCGGGGATCATCAATCAGGGTTTGTCGATAGAATGACTTTCTTAACCATGCGATGGATTGCATGAGAGAAAGCCCACGTATGACGAAACGATGAGCCGTTTCGGGATCAAGGCGAAAGATAAATGGTCGAAGTAATGAATACAACAGTTGTCACTCCCTCTGTTTATGTGCATCACTTTAGCATACCATATCTCTGACCCAAACAAGTGGAATCACAGCGGATTCCACTGATGCACTTGTAGTTGTTTGAGAAAACGCTCCTGCTCCATGACTAAACGCTGTGCTTCTTTCATGGAAATCGTTTGAAAAGAGAGGGTTTCTCCTGCGCGACTTTGTCCCAATAAAGGGAGATCAACGGTAATCACGTTAGCGATCTGTGTATAGCCCCCTGTTGTCTGACGATCTGCAAGTAAAATAATCGGTTGCCCGTTGGCAGGGACTTGAATCGTACCATAGGTAACAGTTGTTGAAAGAATATCGGCCGGTTTGCAGTGTGTAATCTTTGGTCCAGATAATCGCATCCCCATACGGTTGAATCGGGGTGTGATTTGGTATGAATGGGTCAGGAATGTTTGGATTCCTTCTTCCGTAAATGCATCTTGATTGATTCCGAGCATGACCCGTATCCGTTTATGTGGGGTGTAACGTGGAATCAAGGCAGGTGGTAATTTCCGATGAAAAAAACGCTTACGGGATGGGATTTGTTTTTTTACTTTGAGTTGGTCACCTGCTTGCAATGCGCGTCCTTGATGACCCCCGATTCCCGCCATCAGATAGGTTGCGTAGCTGCCAAACAAAGAGTCAGCTTCCCATCCTCCTTGTACAGCAAGATAGGCGCGAACGCCATTGTTTCGACTTCCTGAAAACCGCATGATTTCTCCTTTGCGAAAGGGGATGGTTTCCCACAGCGGAGCGGGTTTTCCATTAATCTCAAGTCCCAAATCGGCTCCTGTCACGGCAACAATGAGATCAGATTTGGCTTCCAGTGTCGGACCCATTAAAGTGATTTCAATGGCGGGCTCATCGGGGGCATTTCCCACCAAAAGGTTGGCGATTTGCAATGCAAAAGGATCCATTGCACCGGAAACCACAATCCCTTGTGATTGATATCCCATGCGACCCAAATCTTGGATCGTTGTTAACATACCGCCATTGTAAATCTCAATTCCCATTTTTACTCCATTCCCTTCAACTCAATACCCTTTGCACGCAATGTGCGGTGAAGTTGCTTAACCAAGAGAGTCGCCTGTGGGTGATCTCCGTGGATACACACGGTATCCCCATGCATCGGAATGATCGCTTCGTTAATTGTTTGAACCTTTTTCTCCATAACGATTTGCAGAACTTGATTCACAGCTTGTTTTACATCGTGAATCATGGCATGAGGGGAAGTGCGTGGAGTGAGTGTCCCATCCGCTTGATATGTGCGGTCCGCAAAGACCTCTTCCGCGACACGTAGCCCATATTTTTTTGCGGCTTGAATCGATTTACTCTGCGCCAGTCCAACTAGGATCAAGTCGGATTGAAAGTCATATACGGCTTTGGCAATCGCATCTGCGACCTCTTCGTCTTGAGCCGACATGTTATAGAGAGCACCATGTGGTTTGACATGATGAAGGGTCGTACCGCAGACATGAGCAAAAGCATGCAGACTCCCAAGTTGATCAATGATTATCGAATAGATCTCTTCCGGTGAAATCTGCATCATTCGGCGACCAAAGCCCAATAAATCAGGTAAACTGGGATGAGCACCAACGTGAACACGATGTTGAACCGCCATTTTTACCGTTCGCAAGATTGTTTGGGGATCCCCTCCATGGTATCCACAGGCAATATTGGCAGAAGTAATCCAAGGGAGGATGTGTTCATCTTGTCCCATTGAAAAGGCGCCAAAACTTTCCCCCACATCTGCATTGAGATCAATTCTCCGTCGGTTCATCGAGCTTCACCACACTTATTGAAACCTGAAAAGATCGGTTTTGATAGGCCTCTTCGATTTCGCGGTATTCATGATCATCAATCGGAAAAAAACGAATTTGATCCCCCATTTGTAAAAGGACTGCTGGCTGTTGTTGGGGATCGAAAAGTTGGATAGGTGTACGTCCAATAATATTCCACCCTCCAGGCGTCGCAAGGGAGTAAATCCCCGTTTGCTGATCCGCAATTCCCACTGAACCTCGAGGGACACGATTTCGCGGATTCTTTTTTCGCGGAGTTGCGATTTGTGTGGACATCCCTCCTAAATAAGGAAAACCGGGAGTGAAGCCAATCATATAGACCAGATAAGTGGTTTGGGAATGGATGCGAATCACTTCTTCCTGACTCAACTGGTTGTAGGAAGCGACTTCATCTAGATCAAAACCCCAGCGTCCGCCGTATAAAACGGGAATTTCGATGCGACGGGTTGTTAACGAAGTAGTTTGTTGTTTGGCTTGAAGCCAGCGTTTTTCCACTTCAAAACATAGTTGATCATAGGTGATGGTTTTAGGAGAATAAAAGAATGTAATGGCTTGGTAGGTAGGTACCCATTCAATCACCTCCGGGATGGGATCTTGCTTTAACTGTTGATGGAGTCGAACGACTCGTCGATGAGTGGACAGATCAATGCGATCACCCACAATCAGGTGCAAGGCATGATCACCCATTGGCAAGAATTGAATACGTATCACCTCTTCATGGATAAGGAATTTTCTGTATTGATTATAGTACATTTTGTCAGGTTAAGTAGGCAGAAATACAAATCAGTTGTTAAATGGATGGGGATCAACGTTGAGAAAAAAAGAATTGTTGTTTGCCACTTCAAACGAGGGAAAGATTCGTGAAGCGCGTTATGTGCTTTCACCCTTCGGTTTTGAAATTGAACCTATTGGGGTTGACTTTGAAGAACCAACCACCGGCTCGATCTCCGAAGTTGCCTTACATAAATTGCATCAAGTCCTTGCAAAAGGGATGACCCATGTGTTTGTAGAGGATTCCGGCATTTTTTTTGATGCGTATCATCAATTTCCGGGAATCCTATCAAAGCGGGTTTTCCAAGGGATTGGTTATCGGGGAATTAAGAAATTACTGATGCATGAATCAAAAAAAGCTTGGTTTGAAGGGGCGATTGCTGCTCATTGGCAGGGAGCGATCAAGGTGTTTTCAGCGAAAACGTTTGGTCATCTTTTTTTTCAAAGTGAGCAAACGCTCGCTCCAGAGTCCGGGCTTCCCTTTGATCCGATCTTTGTCCCAGAAGGGGAAAATTGCGTACTGCAACAACTTCCCTATGAACAGCGAATCAAACATTCCTATCGTCGGAAAGCATTGGTGAAGATGGCTCACT
>JANWJM010000058.1 GCA_025449475.1 Thermoactinomycetaceae bacterium | reverse complement strand
ATGAATTTGCTTGGATGATCCCCTTGTTTCCGCTTCTTTCTTTTCTGATCCTGATTGCTGGTCGAAGTAAATGGACGAAAGAATTATCAGCGTTTATTGGGATTCTATTTATCTATCTATCTTTTCATTTTTCCGTCTATCTCTTTGTGAGCAATTTCGAGAAAATGGATTATACTTGGTCCATTCCTTGGTTTGAGATCGGTGGAAAAGCGATTCGCCTTGGGTTGGAACTTTATCCTTTGAATGTCATTATGCTCATTGTTGTTAGTTTGATCAGCTTTTTGGTGCATATCTACTCATGGGGCTATATGAAAGATGACGAGCGATTTTCCACCTATTATGCATATCTCTCGTTGTTTTCATTTTCGATGTTAGGATTAGTCGTCTCATCCAATTTATTGCAAATCTATGTATTTTGGGAATTGGTGGGTCTTTGCTCCTTTTTACTCATCGGTTTTTGGTATCATCGGGCAGAAGTAAGATCGGCTGCCAAAAAAGCTTTCATCATGACGCGAATTGGTGATGTCGGCTTGTTTATTGCCACGGCTCTGGTATTTTGGCAGATTGGAAGCTTTGAATTGAGTGAATTTGCCAAGGCCGTCAGGGCAGGAGAGATGGAACCTACTTTGATCACTCTCCTCGCATTGCTGATTTTCTTAGCTGCTGTTGGTAAATCGGGTCAAATTCCATTACATACTTGGTTACCAGATGCGATGGTCGGTCCCACTCCGATTAGTGCGTTAATCCATGCAGCTACAATGGTGGCTGCCGGAGTATATCTTGTCGCCAATCTCTTTTGGCTTTTTCAGGCTTCGCCTCTTGCTCTCGACGTTGTTGCCTATGTAGGCGGCATTACGGCCATTTTTGCGGCAGTTATCGCTTTGGTGCAGAACGATATTAAGAAAGTGCTTGCCTTTTCAACGGTGAGTCAACTCGGATATATGATGCTGGGTCTCGGATCACTAGGATACGTAGCGGGTGTTTTCCATCTTGTTACCCATGCCTTCTTTAAATCATTGCTCTTTTTAGCAGCGGGTGTGATTATTCTCATCTTTGGAAAAGAACAGGATATCCGAAAAATGGGTGGACTATTGAACAAACAGTGGCTTCTCGGTTTGTGGTTTTGTATTGCTTGTTTAGCTTTGACCGGGGTTCCACCGTTTGCTGGATATTTTTCCAAAGAAGCAATCTTTACTTCTCTCTATGCAAATGGACGGATGGACTTGCTGATTGTTGCATTGATAACCGCCTTTTTAACATCTCTCTATATCTTCCGCTTGTATTTTGTTGTATTTACAGGAAAATACCGTGGAGACAAAAAATTAAAATCGCCACTTCATGTAATGACCTTTCCCATCCATATTCTGGGGATATTAACAATTGTTGTTGGTTGGATCGATTTCCCCAATCACTGGTTTGGATCATTTCTGACAACAGGAACGGGCATTGAGTCGATCTCTTTAACAGGATCCCCCGATTGGCTTCCTTGGACAACGGTAGGGATCTCGTTAGCGGGTGTTGTGGTTGCTTCCATGCTTTATGGGAATAAAGGGGAGCTCCGTTTACGTTTAAAGGAAAGCACATTCTTCTCATGGCTCTATCGAGTCCTTAAAAAGAAATTTTATATTGATGAAATCTACCAATGGGTGATTGTGTATCCCTTAAAGGGTCTGGGCTATGTATTCGTTGGCATTGATCGATTTGTCATTGGTGGACTGGTTCGTTTCATTGCATGGATCCCTATAGCCGTTGGTGGATTTGGTTCTCGATTTCAAAATGGTCAAGTGCAAACATACATCCTTATTAGTGTGTTCGGACTGTTATTGGTCATTGTTGGCTTGACGACAGGAGGGTTATTAAAATGAAGATCATGGATGAGTGGTTGCCCACTTGGATTCTCTTGGCTCCGCTAATCGGAATCATCCTGTTGCTCTTGACACCCAAACAAAAGTCAATGATCCATCGAGTCATTGGTATTCTCGCTACGCTGCCTTCCTTATGTTTGGCGATTTGGATGTACCTACAATTTGATCAAGCGTTGGATGAGTGGCAATGGATCAAATCGGTACATTGGTTTCAAATTCCGATTGGTTTCGATCATGCATGGGAGTTCACCTATCATATGGGCGTCGACGGATTATCGATGCCGTTGGTATTGCTCACGGGTATCATTAGTACGCTTGCTGCAATCGCTTCGCTCTATATCAAAGAAAATACCAAAAGATTTTACATTTTGTTTCTGCTGTTAGAAACCAGCATGTTGGGTGTATTTCTCTCCGCAAACCTACTATTGTTCTTTATCTTTTTTGAAGTCACTTTAGTTACAGTCTATTTTTTAATTGGACAGTGGGGATATTTTCGGAGAGAGCGAGCAGCCAATCATTTCCTCATCTATAATGGAATCGGCTCCGGTTTTCTATTGTTTGCTATGATTGGCATTTTAGTCACATGTGAAACCCTTGAAATTCCTATGCTGGATGAACGCATCTCCGCTTTGATGGCTGGAGATCCGGCTATCTTTTGGCTGATTTTCCTTGCATTTTTACTCGCTTTTGCGATCAAATTACCCATTTTCCCTTTTCATTCTTGGATGTTGCGTGTACATGTCGAAGCGAATCCAGCCATCGTAATGATCCATTCTGGAATTTTGCTGAAGATGGGTGCATATGGATTGCTCCGTTTTGGTGTGGAGTGGTTCCCAACATTCATGAAAGAGGCGGCCTTTGTGCTTGCGATTTTTGGATTGATCAATCTTTTCTATGGAGCGATCCTAGCTTTAGTACAGAAAGAATTAAAACGAATGCTTGCATACTCCAGTATAAGTCATATGGGGATCTTTCTATTAGGGCTTGCTGCACTCAATCAGATTGGATTACAAGGGGCTTTGTTTCAAGCAATTTCTCATGGCTTGATTTCTGCCTTGTTCTTTTTTCTCGTCGGCAGTCTCTATGAACGAACAAAAACCACAGAATTACAAGAGTTGAGTGGGATTGCTAAGATTACCCCTATTTTTTCAGGGATTTTCCTCGTTGCCGGCTTAGCGTTGTTAGGTCTTCCTGGATTATCTGGGTTTATCAGTGAATTTTTCTCCCTCTTAGGTTTATTTCAGCAGTTACCGATTTTGGCTGCGATTGGAGCGATTGGGCTCGTTTTTGCCGTCAGCTATGCCCTTCGAGCGGTTTTGAAAATCATATGGGGACCCACTCATGAGAGGTGGCAACAACTATCAGATCTCCGTCCGTTTGAATGGATTCCCATGATGGTGATTGTTTTCCTCATTATTGCGATTGGCATTTATCCCGATTTGTTAGGCAAGCCGATGGAGACAACATTGCAGACCATTGCTCTAAGGATAGGAGGGTAGGGACATGGATGCGATAACGAATATCAATTGGATGTACTTAGCACCTGAGTTTATCATTCTCTCTGCCGCCGCCTTATTATTGCTCATTGATTTGGTGCTCAAACCCCAAATTTCTCGTCGATATTTTGGGATCTTCAGCTTGATCTCACTTATCTGGGCTGGGATTTATGTAGGTTGGCTTTTTGATAAGAAAGAGCGGTTATTGGGAGATACATACCTTTTAGATTCTTTCTCAGCTACAGCGAAACTTCTGCTCTTAACGGCAGTCGCTTTCGTCATTCTTATTACCCTTGCTTTTAGAAACCAAGATTTCGAAGCCGTTGAAGGAGAATACTACTATCTTCTGCTATTGGCGACACTTGGTGGAATGGTGATTGTATCATCCGCTGATTTAATTACCCTGTTTGTGGGACTAGAGTTGCTCAGTATCTCTTCGTATATATTGGTGGGAATTCGTAAAACAAGCGAATCAGGACCCGAGGCAGCTTGGAAGTATTTTGTGATGGGAAGTGTAGCTTCTGCCTTTATCTTATATGGCATGTCCTTTCTGTATGGTTTTACAGGCAGTACAAACCTTTTCACCATTAAAAGTGAAACGTTGCAAATCTCACAAAGTGGATATGTTTTATATATCTACCTAGCGCTGTTTTTCATCATCTTTGGATTTGGCTTCAAAATTGCATCCGCCCCGTTTCATACGTGGGCCCCTGATGTTTATCAAGGAGCCTATACATCGATTGCCTCTTTTTTGGCCGTTGGATCAAAGATTGCTACCTTTTGCTTCATCTTTCGCTTTTTTATCGGAGAATGGCATGTCATTCTGCAACCGATTCTGTTGATTGTTGCCAGTGCTTCCATGATCATAGGGAACACAGTTGCTTTAATGCAGACCAATGTGAAGCGATTGATGGCTTATTCGGGGATTTCGCAAATGGGGTATCTTCTGATTCCATTAGCGATCCTGGGCAATCTGTTTATGGAAAGTACCTTTTATTATTTGCTGGCCTACTTATTTATGACAATGGGCGCATTTGCCATCCTCTTTTTAGTTACGGAGGATGCTAAAAGCGATGAAATTAGTGCTTTTGCAGGACTTTATCATCGTTCCCCATGGTTGGCATTTTTGATGTCTGTCTTTTTGATCTCGTTAGCGGGTTTCCCAATTACAGCTGGTTTCTTGGGGAAATTTTATATTCTTATGGATACCCTTCATTCATCGCTACAGTATAGATGGCTGGTTGCAATCATGATTATCACAACCATCATCTCCTATGTCTATTATTTCCGGTTGATTCGTCAAATGTATTTACGCAAACCTGTCAAAACAGAGGCATTTCCAATCTCCTGGCCGGTCGGTCTCGTCGTTTTGATCAGTTTTATTGGAACAATTGGACTCGCGATCATGCCGAATTGGACCATGGAAATTTTCAGTCAAATTAAGATGTTTGTATAAAAATCGGTCATTTCCTCTCTTTATGCACTAGGATTCTTGTCTGTTTTCGTGTACCATAATAACGTATTGAACCAGAAGTCGAAGGAGTGCATATGATGGATGGAGCGACTACGTTAGGAATCAATGCCCTTTTTAATATTTGTTTGTCGCTCTTATGTATCGTTTTTTGCTGGAAGATTCTTATCAATATCCGATTTGAGGAATGGATGCGAATTAAGAAACCCATTTACACAAGACTGCTTATTATTTTACTATCAATAGCAGTAGGACATCAGCTTGCAACATTTTTTATCGACTATTTTGGCTGGTCGCGTCTACTCAGTCAAATCTTCCTTTAGGAAGTTGTTATACACTCTCCCAAATTTGTGAAGAATAGGAATGATGAAACAAATAGGGAGAGTGTAGAGTGAACAAAAGGCTTTATCGATGGCTAGGATGGTGGATACTGAGTCTTTTCATGATGGGTTCACAGGTTCAGCAACAGCCCGATCAGATCTTATTTCAAACGGTACAAAAGTTGGGTGTAAAAGTAGATTTCGTCGTCTACCATTATGGGAGTCGAGCTTCTGAATGGATGCCTACAAATCGGATGGATCAGTTTGTACAACAGTTAGCGAAGGATCTGGAATGCTCATCAATAAAGAAACAACAAGATGCTTTAGGAATTCATTATCAGGCCGAAAACAAAGAGGCTCATTTTACCACCAAATTACATGTGTTGAACGATCGACCCAATCATGCTTGGGCAAAACCGTATGTATCTATTCAGAGGATCGGATCAGGCGAAGAAAAAGCTCAGTCCAATTCCATTTATCAACAGTGGAAAAGGCTTCTGATCACCCATCGGTTCCCCCCCAACATTCAATTTACGATACGAGGAAGCAGGTCTGACATTCAGGGTTCAGAAAAACAATTGGTTACACAAGCTCTTCAACTGCTTCAAGCGAAGGAGATTGAAGGAATCCACACTGATCAATTTATCAGTAGTTCAGCAAATAGTTCCATTTTACCGCTTCAAGGGATACCGACCCGAAACGGTCTAATGAATGTTCAGGCGGCTGCAAAGATGGATCGAAAAAATCACAAACAATTGTTTACCATTGGCTCACCAATCATTACGATTGAGTATTAGTTTGACGCGGAGGGAAGAGACTTGGAAAAAATAATTGTTCGAGGCGGAGTACCGTTAAAGGGAAGAGTCAAAGTTCATGGAGCAAAAAATGCTGTACTTCCACTCATTGCTGCTTCTATTTTAGCTCAAAGGGGAAGTATTAAGATTTGGGATGCACCTCCCTTGGAAGATGTCAAAACCATCACTCAGTTGCTGAGGAGTCTCGGAATTCGGGCAGAACTTCATGAGAATTATGTCACGATCGATGCAGAAACATTCTCCAAAACCACAGCTCCTTATGATCTTGTACGTAAGATGAGAGCCTCATTTGTTGTGATGGGACCTTTGCTGGCTCGAAAAAAACATGCACGGATCCCTCTGCCAGGTGGTTGTGCCATTGGAAGCCGTCCAATCGATCAACATTTAAAAGGCTTAGAGGCTTTAGGAGCAAAATTTGATATCCAGCAGGGACATATTGAAGGTCATGTTGTGGGACGATTGAAGGGAGCAAAGATCTATTTAGACTTTCCAAGTGTAGGGGCAACACAGAATATTATGATGGCGGCAACTCTCGCCGAAGGTCGGACGATTATTGAAAATGCGGCTTGCGAACCTGAAATTGTGGATCTAGCCAATTTCTTGAATGCGATGGGAGCAAATGTATTTGGAGCAGGTACCGATGAGATTCGCATTGATGGCGTTGACTTTTTGAGAGGAACCGAATATACCGTAATCCCTGATCGCATTGAAGCGGGTACTTATATGGTAGCAGCAGCGATTTCAGGTGGAGAGATCTTTGTGGAAGGGGCAATCTCTGATCATTTAAACCCCTTAATTGCAAAATTGCGTGAAATGGGCGTTTATGTTTTTGATGGAGAGAACGGCATACTCGTTCGTGCTCCAGAAGACCATCTCAAATCAGTCGATGTCAAAACCTTGCCCTATCCAGGATTTCCAACCGACATGCAATCGCAAATGATGGCATTGCAGCTCTGCGCAAAAGGGACAAGTGTGATGACCGAAACAGTATTTGAAAATCGGTTTATGCATGTTGAAGAAATGAAGCGAATGGGAGCAAGGATCAAAATCAACGGGCGTACAGCGATCATCGAAGGTGGACATAAACTCTCTGGAGCAGAAGTGAAAGCAACGGATCTTCGTGCTGGTGCAGCACTGATCTTAGCGGGTCTCGCTGCGGAAGGTGTTACAGAGGTTACCGAACTCCATCATCTGGATCGTGGATATGTCGATATCGTGGGCAAACTGAAATCATTAGGAGCAAAGATTGAGCGAGTTCGGATCAAAGAAGGCAAGGAAGTCCCAGTTGAAACACATACTTATGCATAAATCAACGAAATAGAACCAAAAAAACAGGCTAGGGCCTGTTTTTTTGGTTCATAAAACCCCACGATTTGATTCGGACAAGTTCCAGTTCTAAAAATAGGTTGAGCAAAATAGGATATTACTAGATCGATCAAGGGAGGGGAATGATTGGCGAAAAACAAATGGTTATTGCTGATCCTTTTTTTATGTATGGTCAGCTTTTTATGTGCCATTCTACTCACAGACAATGTTCTAACCGACCTACAAGATCGGGAACAAGCTCAAAAGCATAAAGCGAATAAACAGATGGAAACATATATTCACGTGTATTTGAGCAAAGAAGATCGTGTGGTTCGATTGCCACTCGAGACATATATTGTGGGAGTAGTCGCTGCAGAGATGCCAGCCCATTTTCATATCGAGTCGTTAAAAGCGCCGTCATTAGCTGCTCGTACATACATCGTTAGACGCATCATGGAAGGTGACCGTTTGGATGAGCATGAATGGGGAAAACATGCAAAGAATGCCCATGTCTCCGATACGGTTCAACATCAAGCGTTTCTTACTGATCAAATGCTGCGGAAAAAATGGGGTCAAGATTATGGTTGGAAAATCAAGCGTATTCGTCAAGCGGTCGCAGCAACGAAAGGAAAAATTATTACCTATCAAGGGAAGCCCATCTATGCTGCGTATTTTTCTACGAGCAATGGCTGGACGGAGAATTCCGAAGACTATT
>JANWJM010000057.1 GCA_025449475.1 Thermoactinomycetaceae bacterium | reverse complement strand
TCATTTAATTCATAGCTGAACCTATATCTTAAACCGGGACACGGTGCTAGTCCACATGCCCCCTCGATATGAGCTGTAACGATGATGAATCACAGCTATGATGAAAAGGTCGATTTCAAGAAGTAACGGGTTCGCTTGAAAACTTTTCCATAAAAAAACTTCCCCCTGTCCTTATGACAAAACTTAAATTCTCTTATACTTTCGTTCACTTTGTGAATCATCCTTCGTCTTAAATTTGTTCCTTTCATCTTCCATCTCTATTTTCAAATCCTCTAACGGTATTTGATCAACAAATTCCATCCCTTCTAATTCTTCAGCAGTATCTCGTTTATTCTCTATTGGTGATTTCTTATCTTTACTACTCATATTTTTCACCTCAGATTTATCGTTTTGTATTATATAACCCTTACTAAAAAGGATTAAACATTTACTCGTGACCAAACTCATGTTTTTGTCATCCTATTGATTCAGAGGAAACCCCTATGGAGGGTTAGTCATGCAAGAATTACTACTAGAAAGGAGGGTTAAATTTTAACAGGGCGGGTAAACAGTAGTATCTTGTTTTCTAGCAACTGATTCTAAACAGCGAGGAGTGGAATAAATTGAATATCTTGAATATCTTATTGACATCAACTGCAAGACGAATTGACATGGTGGGATTTTTTCAGGTTGCTTTAAAAAATGCTGGTATTGACGGGAAAGTCATTGCTGCCGATCCAGAATATAATGCCCCATCGCTCCAAGCAGGGGACGAAAACTATGTGATTCCACAGCAAACGGATTCAGATTATATGGAAAAAATATTGGAGATTTGTAAGGAACATCAGGTGGACTGTCTTGTCCCATTGAATGATTGGGAAGTGCCCCAAATATCTGCACACAAAAAAGAACTGGAGAAATTAGGTGTATCCGTATTTGCGCCGGACTCAACTATTGTCAAAAAGGTACGGGACAAGGGAAAGTACCGGGAGCTGCTTGATCCGTTGGGCGTTAAGAGCCCACTTTCCTACTTAAATGTTGAAGATGCAAAGAAGGCATTGAAAAAACAAGAAGTATCCTTTCCGTTAATTGTGAAGCCCCGTAACGGTTCAGCCTCAATCGGTGTTGAAATGATCGATAATGTAGAGGATATGGAATTTGCCTATCAGCAGGTCGTTCGACAGATTAAAGAAAGTCCATTGGATGACGCCACATCTAGAGAACCGGAGGACAATGTCATTATTCAGGAAGTGATTGAAGGTGATAAATTTAGTTTGGATATATTTAACGATTTAAATGGCCGCTATCTTACTTCATTCGGTCGAAAGCAATTAGGTATGAGGGGAGGAGATATCGATCGGTGCATTACGGTAAATATCCCGGAATTAACAGAAATCGCACAGCGATTAGGTAAAAGCTTTGGCCATGTAGGCTATATGAACACAGATGTCTATTTCAATGGTACCGATTATTACGTTATTGACATCAACCCCCGCTTTGGCGGCGGTTATGCTTTGACCCATTCAGCAGGAGCGGATATTCCAGCGGCCATCATTGCACTAACTGCCGGTAAACAGGTACAGGAAGAGTGGCTGCATCAAGTACCAGATATCGAGCTTGCACGACATGACACTGTTATTTCGATCAATAAACAAAAGGTGATGTAAGCACATCAAGAGTAACATTGAAAGTAAAACATTTGATCACATTTTTAAAAATGGAGGATCGATAAAATGGGCGATCCAATCCCCTTATTAGAAGAACTCATAAAAATAGACAGCTCTACAAAAGCAGGTGCAAATGAAGCGATTGCCTATTGTAAACAATGGTTAACAGACCAAGGTCTCCCCGTAAAAAAATTAGAGAATAATGGGTTTCACATGCTCGTTTGTGAAATAGGCCAAGGTGATCATACGGTGGTATTAAACGGACATATCGATGTCATTGAAGCGGAGGAAAAACAGTTCCAACCCTATATCAAAGATGGAAAAATGTATGGCCGCGGTGCAGTGGATATGAAAGCAGGAGTCGCTGCTTCCATGGTGGCAGCAGCACAATTGAAAGACAGAAACTTAACAACCAGGGTCATGCTTCAAATCGTTCCAGACGAAGAGATCGGCGGCATCAACGGGACCAAATTTTTAACAGAAAATGGCTATTTGGGAGATTTTATTATTTGTGGTGAACCAACAAATATGGGGATTGCCATCCAATCGAAAGGCGTGCTTCAGCTCGATATTGCCGTCCAGGGGAAATCAGCCCATGGGAGTCGTCCATGGGAAGGCACAAATGCCATAACCAAAGCGATGAATCTCTTTGAAGAAATTTTAGAGCTTCCTTTTGCACAAGAAAGCTCCCCTATGTTTACGAAGCCATCTATCAATCTCGCGAAGATCCAAGGAGGAACCGTCTATAATCAGGTACCTGATCAATGTGGTGTGTTCCTGGATATTAGATATCTACCAGACCAGTCTCCGGAGGATATCGTTCATCAGATTCAGGCCATAACAGACGATACCGTAACAATCCATATGTGCAATCATCCGGTCAAAACAAAAGCAGACAATCCGTATGTAGAAGCATTGGGCGAATCCATTAAACGAATCACCCAGCTCGAAAAAGCAACCATATTCGGTCAGCATGGTTCCAGCGATGGACAATTTTTCAACAAGTACGGAGGTTCAGCCGTAGAGTTTGGTCCTGTTGGAAGCAACTGGCATGGGGAGAACGAAATGGTTTATATCGATTCGGTGAGAGAATATCAGGATGTACTGGTGGATTTTATTTTGACTTTGGATGATTAGCCAAAAACTCACCGATGATGATATTCTTGGAGGGCTTAGTAAAGAGATCAGGCTTATAATAATAGTTATTGAATTGAAACGTTGGGACGGTTCTTTTGTGTCATAAATACCATTAAAGACTAAACTCTACGTTGATTATTTTATGATTCGAGATTTATTTTTTAAACAGCCAAAATTATCATTAGGTAAAAATGAAACGCGAGAATCACCTCGACGTTTCTTCCAGTCAAAGGACATAGGGAAGTTCCAAAGCTACAGAAAGAGTCCATGCAGTTCTGCCTCAAATACCTTACCTTAATCGACAAGTGCCAGGCACTTATCGATTACGAAGAACGAAAAACATACGCTAAGATTTGAAGAACTTTCTTTTATTCGTTCATTCACCTATCGATTCTATTCAATGATATCATTTTTGAACGGGATCAATCCCATCCTTTCTAATTTCGAGGAATTTCCCTAATCAGACAAAAAGACGGGTTACATTCTCGTATTTGAGAACGAAACCCGTCTTTTTAAATCAACTTTTCTCCTTAAACAACTGCATCTAATTCGGTCTTTAAATCATTCCACTCTTCGGCTGATAAAACCTCTTGAGCCAATGAACAGGTTGCTTGATAAGCTGGAATTGGAGCGGATTTCTTCACTATCCCTAACATTTCCACTTGTTCTTCTAAGTTTTGGGCTGGAATCATATATCGGAAATACTCCATTAAATGATGGGGAGGGACCCTCGAAGCAATCGCTTCAGTTATTGAATGAAGTTCCTCTACTGTCAAGTTCGCCCACAACAAGGTTTGAATGTCTTCCTCCTCACTTTGTAAGTGTTTAAGATACGCAGCATGAAAGTTATTAAAGGTTTGGTACAGTTGGAAACTGATTTCTTTTCGTTCCTCTGGAGCACTTGATGTTAGTTTTCTAACAACGCCTTCAAGTTCCTTCAACAATTCATCAGTCTCATGGTGCTCAATTACTAATCTGTCAGCTAATGCAGGACTTAACTTTTTTACAGTGGGCTCGATTTCGGTATCTTCATTCTCGGCGTGGGAATGAAGAATTCCCGCCACACATTCGAACTCCTTCACAAATGCATCGACTGTATCTTGATTTTCTACATTCATTTTCGAGATGTGATTCGATAAATTCCCTAACGCTAGACGTAATCCTTTATGTACTGGTGCATATAGTGGATATCCACTCATTATTCAATCTCCCCTTACTTTTTTATCAATACGAATCATTTCAAATTCCTATAATACGCTGATACTTACAAATATCACAAATACACTACTTTATTAACTAGAAATATGAGGAAAAGATAGATGCTACTTGAAAAACGTTAGTGACAAACCAATACTTAGAATAGTAAGGTCTGCCTTTTGATACATCCCTCCTTTTATTAGCCTCTCTATCAATATTTTAAAGATTTATGGCTCTCATATTCACTATCATAAAGCTATCATCTTTTCTGATAGTGTAAGGGCGGGAAAAACGTGGGGACGGTTCTTTTAGAGAACAATCGGAAGTTTTGCACGAAAAATGGCACACCAAGTAGTTTTTAAGCTGCTCGATGTGCCGTTTTGTGTTTTTCGGAATTATCTTAACGCAAAATTTTTGATTGCCTGAGAAGAATGAAGTCGCGCCATAATCGACAAGTGACCACAGGCACTTGTCGATTAAAAATAGAAGTATAATATAGTAAGACGCCTTGATAGTTTCGTTCCTATCAGGTGCACGTTTTTGCATTACTACCCCTTTAATACTTTTATAGCAAGATGAGAAAAGTATTTTGCAGCAACGAGCAAGGCTTCTTCTTTTAAAATAAATGAGGGATGATGCCATTCTTTTGGTCCATCTACACCCATCCAAACAAAATAACCAGGGATTTTTGTTTGATAATAAGCAAAGTCTTCTCCACCTGCACTTTGCTCTGCCTGTACCACTGTATAACCAAGTTCCGTTGCGGCTTCTGTCACCACTTGTGTTAAGCTCGTGTCATTATTAACAACGGGGGTATATGGGTACCATCGAAAATCAACTTTAGCTCCGAACGAACTTGCAATTCCCTCTGCGGTCCGCTTCATTAATTTTGGAATATCTTCGCGGACCTCCCTTTGAAAGGTTCTAACCGTTCCTTCTAGGGCTGCCTTTCCAGGGATTACATTCCATGTGTTGCCCGCGTGTATTTGCGTTACACTGATCACAGCATTTTGAAATGCACTAAGATTACGACTGATGATGGTTTGAAAGCCTGTGATGATTTGACTAGCAAAGACGATGGGATCAATACTATTGTTGGGAATTCCAGCATGTCCGCCTACTCCAAGAAGATCCACTTCAAAACGGTCCACTGCTGCCATTAAAGCCCCTTCCCGGACACCAATGGTTCCGAC
>JANWJM010000056.1 GCA_025449475.1 Thermoactinomycetaceae bacterium | reverse complement strand
CTTTGCAAGAAATGATTGAACGGGATGAAGGGCTTTACGGAATCGATGAAACATTGTCAATCGCCATCCTAAATGTTTACGGCAGCATCGGTCTCACAAACTATGGATATATTGATAAGACGAAACCCGGTATTTTAAAACGACTCAATAACCATTCAGAAGGTCAAGTTCATACCTTTCTCGATGATCTAGTCGGAGCGATTGCCGCCTCCGCAGCAGCACGACTGGCTCATAACAATCCACCCGACTAATCTATTTTTTAGCTTTTCCTAGTAAAATCATCCGTTTGCTGTTTTGCGAAAAAGGTTGACCCGCGTAGTTTCCAAGGATTTGTTCCACCTGTAGCCCAACTTGTTCTAACATCTTAACCATCTCCGATTTTGTATACATTTTGACGCGTTCATAGTAGACACGCTCATTCGCTGGATCAACGACTCGGATCATCTTGATCACAGTGTCCCCCTTGATCTCACGAACTTCATGGATCAAGGTGTTGCCAATTATGCGTTTACTCTCAGGAACAAGGTGTTCGCGGACATAATCGGCATTTAAAAAGTCGATACAAAAACGACCATCTGGCTCCAACACTCGACTCATTTCCTTGAGGACTCTCAGGTTGCTGTCATTGCCTTCAAAATAACCAAAGGATGTAAAGAGGTTTAGCACAACTTGAAACGAATGATCAACAAATGGCAACTGGCGCATATCTCCATGAATAAAGGTCACCGGCAATCCTTGTGAATCCACTACGGCTTTCTTTAGCAGTGTCTCCGATAGATCAATGCCAACCACATGGTACCCCAATTCTGCCAGCGAGATTGTATGGCGACCGGAACCGCAACAAAGATCCAGAATTCGATCGTTCGGTTTCAATGCCAACCATTGAATAAATTGCTTCACTTCTTGTTCGGCTTGTTCTTTCGAACGATGTTGGTAAACCAGTAAATAATCTTCTCCAAAACTCTCTTTATACCAATATTTCATCCGCTTCAGCTCCGTAATTCTTTTGCTAAGTAATGTTGAACACGTTGAGCAAACAAACGTATGGTTGCCACATCTTTCGCTGCTGCAATTAACTCATCCTGTTCGACATCCGTATATTGACGAACCAATCGCCCTCTTAGTTTTACCCATTTACTGATCGCCAACGCCAAATCGGGCGAAATCACTTGTTCATCTTCTAAGATATCAACAATATCCTGATATCCACCTGGATCGCGCATGATAAACCCATCAATCATAACAGTTCCTACATCGATCATACATTCCACCGCTATGTGCAAAGCACGAGCCAGGGCAAATGCTTCAAGATCATGAAGAGGCTTATTGTTAAGCTGCTCACAAATCAAAAGGCAACGCTCGAAGTATGCCAATTGTTCTTCAATTCGTGGGATATTGACTTCATAGATCATCTGTATCATCCTCCAGTCACAATCTCAACATCCTCTCCCATTATAAGTGAACTTTGAAATCAAAACATCGATTATGTCCCCTTTCGTCGATCCATCCTTTATTTTCCGCTAATCCTGTCAGCTCTTGCCTTCATTTGGCATGGAGGGAGGATTCTTCCAATTGTTATCGAAGTTCAGTATCAGCCGATGACTTATTATTTTACTTTTTTCACTATTTTGTGTTCACCAAAGGGAGGGCGATGTAACGTGACGGAAAGTCAATTATTCACGACGAGTGAAGCAGCCAAACAATTGGAAGTTCATGCACGAACGATCCGGAAATGGATTGATGCTTTTGAGGATTATATTCACCCCACTAGTAATGAGCGCGGTCACTATATGTTAAATGAAGAGAGTCTCGAGCGTTTAAAAGATATTCAAAATCGGTTACAAGAACCGAATAAAACCATGAAGAAAGTCCGTGAGGAGTTAGCAGCAGAAGGTTTGCTCCCAACTCTTGAACAGGAAGTGAAAGAAGAAGAGACCGGTTCGACCCTGGATCGAATATCGGAAAATAGACTTGACTCCTTACAAGTCACAGTGGAACGAGTAGGGAATCTGATGGAGGAAATGTTCCATCGCATGGAACGATTAGAGGACAACCTATACAATCTTTTCGATTCGATTGAAGACTTGGAACACAAAATTGCTGCAATTGGCTATGATACCCTTTCGCCAAGTGAGGTACACCAAATGTTTGAGGAAGTGCGAAAAAAACAAGATCAATTAAAGCTCGAACTCCGGAGCGCTTCCTTTACACAACGTTTTTCTGCCACTCATCAGGAACAAAATTTTTTGCCACGCAGACAGCAGCGGAAAAGCCGTTTTTTTAACTTCTTTTAGATTGGATCTCGACTTCGAAACCTCTCCTTGATCTTATTTCCAGAAAAGAGTGAAGGTCATGTATAATGAAATGGAAGCAGACTATTTTACGATAAGGAGAAGCCAAAGGCATGTCACAAGAAGAATGGATCTACCTCTATGATGAAAAAGAAAACACCACGACTCGTTATATTAGCTTTGTAGGAGAATCCAATCGCTTTGACTTAGCGATTACAAGCACAGATCGTTTTTATGGGAAATTGCTTGTACTCAATCTGCAATCCAATCGTTTTGCAATCATTGGAGAGGATGATTTGGAAGAGCCGGGATATTTGGAATATGTCTATCAACTTTCGGAAGAGGAAGCGACGGAATTGCGGAACTTTTTATATTCATTCGTATCATAAATAACCACCAGCTCATCGTCTGGTGGTTAGCTTTTTTTTCGTAATACAAAATAAGCACAATCAAAGTTGCAGTATTCATTTAAATATTCTTTTAAATAACTGATTTTCGTTTCTTGGGTTGCCCGAACATGGTCATCTTCAAAAAACCCCTTCAATCTCAATTGACCATATCCCCAATCGCCTACAATATAATCATATTTATCCAGAATATCACTATAGCGTCTGCGAAAGGCTCCCTCATCCCAACCATCTTTATAGTCGGATAACAGTTGATATATTTTTCCATTGAATCGAATCTTTTTCATCTTACTCTCCTTCAGCAACCATACGCTGCTGCGCCGATTTCACTTGTTCATGTGCATGATAAGAACTACGCACCAACGGTCCCGATTCGACGTGAGAGAAGCCCATCGCTAATCCAGCCTCTTTCCAAGAAGCAAACTCTTCCGGTGTACAATAACGCTCAATCTTTAAATGTTTTTTGGTGGGTTGCAAATATTGACCAATTGTTACAATATCGACATCATGCGCACGTAAATCCCTCATCGCTTCCAGTACCTCATCATACGTCTCGCCAACTCCCACCATAATACTCGATTTGGTCGGGATATCTGGCTGCATCTGTTTAGCTCGCTTAAGAAGCTCAAGTGAACGCGGATATTTGGCTTTCGAACGGACACGATCTGACAGACGGGCAACCGTTTCGATATTGTGATTGAGAATATCTGGTCTTGCATCCATGACGACCTTTAGCGCATCCCAATTGCCCATAAAGTCTGGAATGAGCACTTCAACACTGGTTAGTGGGTTTCGCTTCCGGATAGCCCGAATCGTTTCTGCAAAAATTGATGCTCCTCCATCCGCGAGATCATCGCGAGCAACGGAGGTCACCACTGCATGTTTGACCCCCATCTGACTGACCGCTTCCGCCACCCGCTCAGGTTCTTGACGATCCAGCTCGGTGGGAAGACCTGTTTTTACGGCACAGAAACGGCAAGCGCGTGTACAGATATCTCCAAGGATCATAAAAGTGGCTGTACGATTCGCCCAGCACTCAAAAATATTGGGACATCGCGCCTCTTCGCAAACGGTATGTAATGTTTTACTCCTCATCATTTGCTTCAGCTCGCGAAAATTATCATTTGTATGCAATTTGACTTTTAGCCATTCAGGTTTGCGCTCCATAGAAAGCCCTCCTCATCTTGTATCATGCCATTTCAAACCTAACAATTGACGCGCTTGTTGACTCTTTAACAAAGAGATAAGGGGTGGTCGTTCCAAACAGCATCCTCTTAGAAATCTGAATCTATCTGATTCTATCTTACCACATCATATTGATTTTCTATAATCACCGATCCTTCCTTCCTGTTTCTTGATCGATCAACCATACATCTTCCATACTTATATTTTCCTCTTTCATGACAAATAATTTCCCCATTTGCCGGTTAAGATACCTATATACTCTTTGGTGCTGTGTACCTATTTTCATGGATTTTCGCACCCTAATTCTGGCAAAGCCCTATGAAACAATGCTTATGCCATGAGTGGACAACATTTGTTTCGAAAACGGTGATCCTATGATACAAAAAATAATGATCTTGATAATGATCCTAACTACTCTTCTAGGAATAAACGATCAATATGTTGCATTTGCCCACCAACCAACCTCAACAGACAAAAAACACCTATTTGAAACGATGGAGACACTTACACAAGTCCCATGGTACTATCTAGCGGCCGTTGACCAGTTTGAATATAATATCCGGAACATCCAAACAAAAGAAAAGAAAAAACCTTTGCTTTCCATCCAGATCCCCCCTCAGTGGTGGGCAGGAGCGATGAATCCAAATTCCAAAGATACCTCACCGGTCACCATCCAACTTTTCCAAGGAATTGGTCGAGATGGAGATGGTGATAAAAAAGCAGATCCCACTAATCCTATGGATGTATTATATTCGTTGAGTCATTTTTTGGTCCAACAAGGAACGTCAGAAGATGCGATACGGGAGCAGTTGTGGAAATATTATCAACATCCCACCACTGTCGATATTATTGCGCATATGGCTGAGATTTTTCGCCAAACTACCAAGTTGGATTTGGATGAAAAAAGATTTCCCATCCCGCTTCAGTACAACTATACCTATCGTAGCACATGGGGGGATCGAAGAGGTTGGGGAGGTCTTCGGATGCATGAAGGAACAGACATCTTTGCCAGTTATGGAACACCTGTCCTCAGTACTTGCTATGGATATATTGAACTCATCGGTTGGAATCGATATGGAGGGTGGCGCATTGGAATTAGGGATGTAAACAATAATTACCATTATTATGCTCATCTGAACGGTTTCCGCAACGGATTGAAAAAAGGAATGGTTGTAAAACCAGGAGACGTGATTGGAAGTGTCGGATCCTCGGGCTATGGACCACCAGGAACTGCTGGAAAATTCCCTCCCCATCTCCATTATGGCATCTATCGATTCAATGGAAAACAAACCTATTCCATTGATCCTTTTGTTAGTTTACGAAAGTGGGAACAGGAAGCAAAAAAATTAAGAAAAGATACGAAAAGAAATCCCTCTTGAGAAAGCATTCATCATTCAATCAAAAATAGCGGGACGAGCGAAGTTACGCAATAGAAGCATTGCAAGAGGAGCGACAAACATTTGCTACGTTCCCGCTAATTTATGCCTATCTTTTAAGACTTTCTCTCGTAGAACCATTTTCATTTCACGCATTTTAGTCCATTAATCGCTTAAACAATCCACTCTCTTCACTATTCTCTCCGGTTGTAGCCGCTGCAAAGACACGACTCGCTAAACGGTTAAAGGGCAATGATTGAACCCAAACTTTTCCAGGCCCTGACAAAGTGGCAAAAAATAAGCCTTCTCCTCCAAATAAAGCCGTTTTGATTCCCCCGACAAACTCAATATCATAATCGACAGTTTTAGTCATCGCGACTAAACATCCTGTATCGATCCGAAGTTTCTCGCCCATCTGTAATTCTTTTTCATAGATCGTTCCACCCGAATGAACAAAAGCCAGTCCATCCCCTTCAAGTTTTTGCATAATAAATCCTTCGCCACCAAAAAATCCTCTTCCAAGCTTTCGTTTAAAATCGACACCAATGGAAACACCTTTGGCAGCACATAAAAAAGCATCTTTTTGACAGATCGCTTTTCCGCCCAATTGGGCTAAATCGAGGGGGATGATTTTCCCAGGATACGGAGCAGCAAATGAGACGTGTCGTTTTCCTGGACCGCCTACATTGGTAAATGCAGTCATAAACAAACTTTCGCCAGTTATCAACCGTTTTCCTGCACCTATCAGTTTATCCATCCATCCGCCACTCGAACCACCCCCATCTCCAAAGATCGTTTCCATTCGTATGCCATCTTCCATCATCATTAAGCTACCCGCTTCGGCAAAGACCGTCTCATTAGGATCAAGTTCAATTTCAACAAATTGCATATCATCGCCATAAATCCGATAATCAATCTCATGTGTATTGTTCAAGCGGCATGACATCCTTTCCGTGATTTTCTGTATCATTTTTATTGTACCCTAACTCAATCAGAGAACACTCGCTTAACCATTGCTTTTCTGGTATTGTTCGGATCACTCTAATCTTCATTTCCTTTCTTTGGGAACTGGAAGAGTGGGCAATGTTTTGACTTCACCACCACTGTTATAAAAATAATAGTCCGGTACTTCGCCCATCACCAATACTTCGCCTAATGGATAGGTAATCGAAACAGTAGTATCCTCTTCGGAAAAAGGAAGGATGATCCCTAACTCGGATTGAACATGCAATGATAGACTCACCAATACGGTATTGATACCGGCTGGTTGCATTTTCGGGACTAGCGAGATTTTACTTGCTCCCTTGGGCCAGAGTTGAATGGGAATCTTCGGTCCATAACCGGATAAGATCGGACTTTGAAACAATTGTCCCAAACTCAGATGGATGCGCTGGTTATTTAAACGTTTGAGCTGCTGTTGTATGCCATTGGTCACTTGGCTATATAATTTGGCTTGGATCCGAGAATCTACTTTCACCATTGAAATTTTCCCCTGTTGATCCTTTTCAATCTCCATCAGTTCCCCTACTTCCTGTGTCGAAGCAACATCTTTGACTCCTTTCCATACCGCTTCCTGAGCTGCTCTTTTTAACTCTGTTTTAGCAATGGCATGCAACATGGGTTCCATCTTCTTTTCAACCCCATAAACGACGATCAGAATCACGACCATTACAAAGATGAAAAAAAATAGCCACCCTCTGTTCCCACTTTGAAACAAAATTGGACGCCTTAGGGCTCGCCGGCGAAAGAGCATGGACAATTCCTCCTTGACCCAATTTTATGCAACATCACCTGTCCACTATGCTAGAATAGAAAGAAGGATCAAAAGGAGGAATCAGGATGGAAGCTTATCTTGAACTATGTCGGCGTATCCTCAATGAAGGAATCACCAAAGAAGATCGTACAGGAACGGGTACAATTAGTCTTTTTGGACATCAAATGCGTTTTGACCTCAATGAAGGATTTCCTCTGCTCACCACCAAGAAGCTCCATATTCGATCGATTATTTATGAACTTTTGTGGTTTTTGCGCGGAGATACCAATGTTCGTTACCTACAAGAAAACGGCGTTCGCATCTGGAATGAATGGGCAGATGAGGACGGGGAATTAGGTCCGATTTATGGAAAACAATGGCGATCGTTTAGAGGAGCCGATGGCAAAACTGTTGATCAGATTCGCTGGATTATCCAAGAAATCAAACAAAATCCTGATTCAAGACGGCTCGTTGTCAGCGCATGGAATCCACCTGAGTTGGATCAGATGGCTTTGCCACCTTGTCATTGCCTGTTTCAATTCTATGT
>JANWJM010000055.1 GCA_025449475.1 Thermoactinomycetaceae bacterium | reverse complement strand
TTTGAGTTCTCTCTATAATGTTATAGATTATTGACAATACAAGGAGCGGAAGAGAAGGGAGGGTTTCCTGGACTCTTTCCAGATAAAGAGGATACAGGGCTAATCATGAAGCGTACTTTTCAACCTAGCGTTCGGAAGCGTAAAAATAATCATGGCTTTCGAGCACGGATGAGAACCAAAGATGGCCGCAAAATTTTGCGAAATCGTCGTCGTAAAGGAAGAAAGGTATTATCTGCGTAAGGCCACACAGTGTGAGTGGCCTTTTTTCCTATGTTTAACTTCAATCGGATTGTACCAAGATGGAAAAAAAGGGAGTTTTTACCCTTGCAAGCCAAATATCGGTTAAAGAAACGTGACGATTTTCGACGGGTGTTCCAAAAAGGTCGATCCTATGCAAATCGGCAGTTTGTTCTCTATATCTATCAACGGGACAAGGATGGACCTTTTCGGGTGGGGATCTCAATCAGTCGAAAAGTTGGAAACGCAGTCACTCGAAATCGTATGAAGCGAATGATCAAGGAGATTATTCGCCACTGGATCAGTGAAATAAAACCCAACATAGATCTGGTCGTGATTGTCCGAAAACGGGCAGCGGGGATGAATTATCATCAAGTGAAGGGGAGTTTGCGACATCTTTTCAACAAATCCCGTTTATTTCAGAATCACCTTTGAGAATAAAATAAAATGAGGTAGAGTGGATCATGTTAAAACCTGTCGCACTGCAACTTATTTTATTTTATCGTCGTTTTATCTCTCCGCTGAAGCCACCAGTTTGTCGATTTGTTCCTACATGTTCAGAATATGGATATATAGCCATTCAGCGCCATGGATTTTGGAAGGGGAGTTGGTATCTATTGAAGCGAATCATGAAATGTCATCCCTTTCATCCTGGTGGCTTTGATCAAGTGCCTGAAAAGAAAAGAGAGTAGTGTGATCTTGCTAAATGAGGAGGAATCTTTTTGAGGAGTCGTAATCCATATATTGCGATTATTCTTCTATTTGTTATTGTAGTGACTTTCACAACAGCGTGTTCTCCGGACCCTTCCGCTTATCAGAAGTTGGATCCAGCAAATGCTGGAGTGTGGGACAAGTATTTTGTGATTCCATTATCCGACTTACTGGATTGGTTTCAAACCGTCTTAGGAAATTATGGCTGGTCGATTCTAATTGTCACTTTCTTGGTTCGTTTGGTCATCTTTCCGCTGAGCTGGAAACAACAAAAAAATTCCATCGCGATGCAAGAATTGCAACCGAAATTAATGAAAATACGTAAAAAATATGAGAAAGATCCACAAAAGATGCAAATCGAGACCATGAAAGTTTTTCAGGAAAACAATGTGAATCCAATGGCGGGTTGTTTGCCGATGTTGGTTCAGTTGCCGATATTAATTGCATTCTATCAAGCGATTATGCGCAATGAACATATTGCGGAATCATCGTTTCTCTATATGCAACTTGGAAAGCCGGATCCATTTTTTATCTTACCGCTATTAGCTGCGATCACTACATATATCCAATTATTTGTGACAGGAGTTGGAGAGAATCCACAGATGAAATTGATGCTTTGGGTCATGCCAATTATGATCTTTGCTCTTGCATTTGGATTTCCATCTGCTCTTTCTCTCTATTGGGTCTATGGCAATATCTTCACAATCATTCAATACCTCTTAATCTTTAAGCTATTAAAAGCCAAAGCAAATTAGGAGGAGCAAAGTTGAAGTCGCTGCGAACGAAACATGTCACTGTTCAAGCCAAGACAAAAGAACGTGCGATTGAGGAAGCGTTACAACAATTGAATACAAGCGTGGATCAAGCCAACGTGAAGATACTTCAGGAACCACGAAAAGGCATTTTGGGTTTCTTTCAACGAGATGCGAAGGTGTATGTCGAATGCAATCGTCCTCCAAATGAAAAGGCGAAGCTGTTTTTGAACGGTTGTATCGAAAAAATGGGCATTCATCCCGAGATTGAATTTTTACCAGGACCGGTTGCTCAGTCGATATACATTCAGATCAAAGGTGACAACTTGGGCATATTGATCGGTAAAAAAGGTCGAACCATCGATTCCCTTCAATACTTAGTCAATCTTGTCGCTAACCAGGATACACATCAACCGATCCGTTTTTTATTAGATGTAAATGGCTATCGAAAAAAGCGGGAAGAATTGCTAGTTCAGTTGGCGAAGAGGGTCGCCAAAAAAGTAAAAAAAGAGAGAAAATCAGTGAAACTGGAACCGATGCCTGCCTTTGAGCGAAAAATCATTCATACTTTCTTTGAAAATGACCCTGAATTGATCACAGAGAGCGAAGGTACTGAACCGAATCGAAGTGTCCGAGTAAGATTAAAAACCCCTGAGTGAGTGTGACTGAAGTTCATTTTCCTGAGCGATCGTCTTGAAAACCCCTGAGCAGGGGAATTTTTTTTCAACTTTTTAAGGTTATGATAAGATTAGAAACTACAGATTGCTGGAGTGAAGGAGATGGAAGCAGATACCATTGCAGCGATTGCAACAGCGTTAGGAGAAAGCGGGATTGCCGTGATCCGTGTTAGCGGTGATGACGCCATCTCCATCGCTGATAAGATATATCGAGGAAAAAAGCCACTGATCCATGCAAAAAGCCATACCGTTCACTATGGTCATATTGTGCATATTCAAACGGGTGAAGTGATCGATGAAGTCTTGGTAACGGTGATGAGAGCACCGAGGACATTTACCCGGGAAGATACGGTCGAAATTAGTTGTCATGGTGGACTGGTTCCCGTACAGTCAATTTTGGAATCCCTGCTGATGGCAGGTGCTCGTTTGGCCGAACCAGGGGAATTTACAAAGCGTGCGTTTCTAAATGGTCGGATCGATCTTTCGCAGGCTGAGGCGGTGATCGATTTGATTCGCGCCAAAACGGAGCAGGCGGCGAAGATCGCTAATCAGCAAGCAGAGGGAAGATTATCGAAACAGATTCGCACGCTGCGTGCGGAAATCTTGGAAACCTTGGCTCACCTGGCTGTGAATGTGGATTATCCTGAATACGATGCTGAAGAGATGACAGGGAAACTGCTATCGGAGCGGTGTTTATCGATAAAGAAGGAACTGGAACGTTTATTACAAACGGCGAGACAAGGAAAAATCATGCGAGAAGGGTTAGCAACGGTCATTGTGGGGAGACCAAATGTAGGAAAATCTTCGCTGTTAAACGCTTTGGCTCAAGAAAATCGGGCGATTGTCACCGATATTCCTGGAACCACTCGAGATATATTGGAGGAGTATGTCAATATCCGGGGAATCCCCTTGCGATTATTGGATACTGCCGGAATTCGCGAAACCGAAGATGTGGTTGAGAGAATTGGAGTTGAACGCTCTCAAGAAGCACTAGAAGAGGCTGATTTGTTGTTGATTGTCTTAAATTATGGGGAACCGTTACAGGAAGAAGATGAACGACTCTTGGCGTTCAGTCAAACCATTACCTCTGTGGTGATTGTCAATAAGATCGACTTGCCACAAAAATGTGACCTTGATCGTGTACGAGCCATTGTCGGAAATCGACCGATTATTACCACTTCACTCAAAAAACAACAAGGAATTGAGCAATTAGAGGAGGTCGTTGTCAATCAATTTTTTTCGGGTCAAATCGATTCCAAGGATATAACCTATGTGAGCAATGCCCGTCATATTCAGCTGTTGGAGAAGGCCAAAGCAAGTGTTGAAGAAGTGGTCACAGGAATTGAGGCGGGATTACCTCTTGACTTGGTAGAAATCGATCTAAAAAATGCTTGGCAATCGTTAGGTGAAGTGATTGGTGAGGCGGTTGCAGAGGATTTAATCGATCAAATCTTTTCTCAATTTTGCTTAGGGAAATAGTGAGGTGAAAAAGGTGACATATCAAGCCGGTGAATATGATGTGATTGTCATTGGCGCGGGACATGCAGGCTGTGAAGCCGCTTTGGCTGCTGCTAAGATTGGCTGTTCCACATTGCTGTTAACGCTTAGTTTGGATACGATTGCTTATATGCCTTGCAATCCTTCCATCGGTGGACCTGCCAAAGGGCATGTGGTTCGAGAAATTGATGCGCTAGGTGGTGTCATGGCCAAAATCATTGATAAAACGCATATTCAGATGCGAATGTTAAATACCGGAAAAGGACCGGCTGTTTATGCGCTTCGCGCGCAAGCGGATAAAATCTTGTATCAACAAGAGATGAAAAGGACATTGGAGAACGAGCCAAAGATTACGCTACATCAGGATATGGTAGAAAAGCTGATTGTGAACGATCATGTTTGTCAAGGGGTAATCACACGAACGGGAGCTGCTTACACAGCGAAAGCCGTTGTTTTAACAACAGGAACCTATTTGCGCGGAAAAATTATTATTGGCGATCTTACTTACGAAAGTGGACCCAATAATCAGCAACCTTCCATTTCCTTGGCGCATCATTTGATTGATCTGGGCTTTGAAATGGTTCGGTTTAAAACAGGAACCCCGCCACGGGTCAATAAAAAATCGATCGATACGAGTCAAATGGAGATTCAGGAAGGCGATCAGGAACCTAGGGCTTTTTCCTATGAGACTACTGAATATATCACGGATCAACTGCCTTGTTGGCTGACCTTTACCAACGAGGAAACCCATCAAACCATCCGGGATAATTTGCATCGTGCGCCGATGTATTCGGGAACCATCAAAGGCAGAGGACCACGATATTGCCCATCCATCGAAGATAAAATCGTTCGATTCGCAGATAAAGGTCGTCACCAAATCTTTATTGAACCCGAAGGACGAAAAACCGAAGAGATGTATGTACAGGGGCTCTCGACAAGTCTCCCAGAGGATATCCAGCTGAAGATTCTGCGCAGTATCAAAGGGTTGGAAAAAGCAGAAATGATGAGAACGGGATATGCGATCGAGTATGATGCCATTGTTCCCACGCAGCTTTGGCCAAGCCTTGAGACAAAACGCATCAAAAATTTGTTCACGGCGGGTCAAATTAATGGAACTTCTGGTTATGAAGAAGCGGCTGCGCAAGGAATTATGGCTGGTATTAATGCCGCTCGTAAAGTATTAGGGCAAGAGCCTGTGGTTCTGGATCGGTCGCAAGCTTATATTGGTGTACTGATTGATGATCTTGTCACAAAGGGGACCGAGGAGCCGTATCGATTATTGACTTCCCGTGCCGAGTATCGGTTGCTTTTGCGTCATGATAATGCAGATTTACGTTTGACGGAACTGGGATATCAGATTGGCTTAATCTCTCCGGATCGGTATCAGCGGTTTGTCAAAAAGAAGGAGGCTATTGAACAAGAAATTGCTCGGCTCAAAAATACAAATATCCGTCCTACTCAAGAAATTCAGGAGTTATTAAGAAAAATGGGCACATCTGAAATTCAGAATATGATCTCATTGGCTCAGCTGATCAAACGTCCAGAACTGGGATATCATGATGTGGTCACATTTTCTCCTCCTAATCAAGCGTTACCCGCTGAAGTTGTGGAGCAGGTCGAGATTCAATTAAAATATGAAGGCTATATTCGCAAATCCCTTCAACAAGTGGAAAAAATGAAGAAGATGGAGGCGAAGAGGATTCCATCGTGGGTTGATTTTCAGGAAGTGCCGGGCATCTCGTCTGAAGCAAGAGAAAAATTAATGAAGGTTCAACCGCTTTCCATTGGTCAAGCCTCTCGCATTTCTGGTGTGAATCCATCAGATATTTCGATTTTGCTTGTTTACATTGAACAGAATGGAAAAGTTTCAACAAAATCATCATCCAATTAAGCCGTTAGGGGGTGAGACTATCGAGTCGCTCAATCCATGGTTGCGAAAAAGAGCAGCAGAAGATCTGAAGATCGATTTGTCAGAGAGCCAATTGATGCAGTTTTCCCAATACTACCATCAATTGATTGCCAGCAATCATCAGATCAATTTAACGTCGATTACGGAGCCGGATGAGGTATACGGCAAACATTTTTATGACTCGCTCACCCTGGCAACCGTCGTCTCTTTTCCGCACATTGAAACAGTGATTGATGTGGGCACAGGTGCGGGCTTTCCAGGAATTCCTTTAAAAATTGCATATCCGCATCTACAAGTTGTTCTTTTGGACTCTTTAAAAAAGCGAGTGGCTTTTCTGGAAGATGTGATCCGTCAGTTGGGCTTATCGGGAATCACTTGTGTGCATGGGAGAGCGGAAGATTTGGGGCATCAAAAAGCGTATCGTCAGCAGTTTGATGTATCGGTAGCTCGGGCGGTGGCTAAGCTCAATATTTTGGCTGAATATTGCCTGCCCTTTGTAAAAGTAAAAGGCTCGTTTGTTGCAATGAAAGGAGCCCATGTGGAAGAGGAACTTCATCAGGCTAAGCGGGCATTTCATTTGTTAGGGAAAGCATCTTATCAATCGCATGCGTTTTCGTTGCCGGATCAGCTAGGATTACGTACGATTATTCGGGTGGAGAAAAAAAAGGATACGCCGCATGCGTATCCACGTCGAGCTGGCATTCCGAAAAAACAACCCCTATAAAAAGTTAGGAAGCAGAAATCGCTGCTTCCTAACCTAAATTATTGATTAGATTGTGTAAGCCGCGAAGTGCAATCTTTCTTTTCTCAATTTCATCGATTTCTTGCCGTTTCCGCCCATTTTGGGAATAGGGCGGTAAAAAATCTTCCAACGAATGGTATCCCCCATAAGGCTCTTCAAATTCAATTGAATCTTTTTTTAAGGAGTCGATTGATTGATCCGATTGAATGGTTAGATTGGATGGGGTGATTTCAGTAGTCGAATGTAAGGAAAACTGTTCATTTGAGCGAATCGGTTGTTGTGCCGATGACGATTCCACGATGGATTCTTGGTAGGAAAGATCCTGGTTCTCAAACGATTCCTCCGATGAAGAAAATGATTGTTCTTCGAATTGCTGAAGAGGTTTTGGAGGACTCGGTTTGGATTTGAATCGCTCCGCAGTCGTTAACATGCGCCCTTTCTTTTGGGCTCGCACACGTCGACGGGATGAAAAAGGCTCGAATGAATAAATGTTTTGTTGATTGTCATCCTCTTCATAATTCGATTGCGTGGATGATGATTTTGGTTGTAGGTTCACATCCGATGAATGTTCGGTGACTGTTTTTTCTGAAGTTTGTTGTGGCTTAGATTTAAAGCTTAGGCGTTTTCGTAATCGCGACTCACGCGGTGAGTAGCTTGGTTTATTTAAGACGGAATGTAAAAATGCAGAACGATCCATCTCTTCTTCCGGTAGCTCATAGACCGACTCCTGCGGCTTTTCCAAGGACTCTTTCTCCTCTTGATAATCCCCCATGAGCAGGTTGAGGGATTTATTTCCTTTGCGTCGGATCAACTTTTCTCTTAATTCATGCTCCCGTTCCTTTTGTTGAGAGAGAGAAGATGGTTTTAACGAGTGGTTCAAATGATGGATCGTGTTTTTATCTTGTATTTCTTTCTCAGAGACATGTTCACGTCTCGAGGCGACCTCTTCTGTCAAATCAATGGTTTCAGGCTCTCCCTCTTCGATGGATGGGTTATCAATTTCATAATAGATCCGATCCATTTCATGGATCGTCGAATCGGATTCTTCTTCATAAAAAGTGATGGTATCCTCATTGAGTACAGTGTGATTGGATGAATGGGCCAAATCATCAACCATTTCTGTTTCAAAGGGTTCTATTTTTTGTTGGGGATGGTTTGGTGGTTGATAGAGATAAGAGTGATCCATACTCACTTCTTCTTGTGAGTCATTCTCTATGTCAACACGTTCTACTTCCGTAATTTCGACTGATTCTTCAACGTGGAATGTATATGTAATGGTTTCACCAACTGTGGATTGTACCGTTTGTTTTTGGAAATGGATTTTTGTTTTCATTGGGTTTTGTTCCTTATCTGTTTGAAAAGCTTGTGAGGAAGGAGTATTCTTTTTCGGATGATGACAAACCATTGTCGCTAACGTTTCAGGTAGTAACTCAATATACATCACTTGTTGGCCTTGTTCACTTAACATTTGAACCGTTGATTTTATTTTTTCACCAGCGCCAATCACA
>JANWJM010000054.1 GCA_025449475.1 Thermoactinomycetaceae bacterium | reverse complement strand
AAGTCCGAAATCGCTTTAATCTTTCCGTTGCGGAGATTGATCATCAGAATCAATGGCAACTTTCTAAGATCGCTTTTGCAGGAGTGGGAAGTCAAAAGAAAGTGGTTGAACAAGAATTGCAGAAAGCCCGTTATATCATAGAATCAAACGTTGAGTGTGAGATTATGGATGATCAGATCATATTTGTGTAGATTTTAGTTGAGGAGGTGTCGACGATGGCCCGCATTCGAGTGAGCCGTGTCGGCGAGCAGATCAAAAAAGAACTTTCACAGATCATTCAACAAGAAATAAAAGATCCTCGGATTGGATTTGTCACGGTAACAACCGTGGAGATGAGTGGCGATCTTCAAATTGCTAAAGTCTTTGTCAGTGTGTTTGGGAATCCAGATGAGAAGCAGCAGACCATGGCTGCACTCGAGAAAGCGACAGGATACATGCGTTCAGAGATTGGGAAACGAATCCGCTTGCGTTATATTCCGGAACTGATTTTTGTCATGGATGAATCACTGGAACATAGTGAACATATCAACAGATTATTAAATGATGTTCACATAGATGATGCTGAAAAAAAATGAAGAACCAACAATGGTCAATGATTGATCAGTTTCTGGATAAAGCGGATTCGATCCTGATTACATCACATATCGATCCGGATGGCGATGCACTTGGTTCCATGTTGGCAATGGCGTATATTTGTGAACAATGGGGCAAGCGAGTGGTATGTGTAAATGAAAGTTCCATTCCCAGAAGATTCTCTTTCTTACCTGGGATTGATAAAATTGTGCGCCCCCATCAAGTAATGGAAACGTTTCATTATGTGATTGCGGTAGATGCAGCTGATCGTTCGCGAGTGGGGGAAAATGTCGAACGATTGTTTCACCCGGAAGCGTTGATTTTAAATATCGATCATCACATCACCAATGATCGTTTTGGATCAGTGAATCTGATTGATCCTCACGCTAGTTCCACAGCTGAAATTATCTATCAATGGCTGGCGCATTCGCCGAATGTTAGATGGGATTCACGACTATCCACCTTTCTGTATACAGGGATTCTGACAGATACAGGGGGTTTTCGTTATGCCAATACGTCGGCGAACGTTTTGCGCTATGCGGCAGAGTTGATCGAATATGGAGCGCCGGCTCATGAAATTGCCGATCAAGCATTGGAAACGGTAACCTTCAAACAGACGCTTTGTATGCAAAGAGCATTGACCACCATTGAAACTTCTGCGAATGGTCAAATTGCATGGCTCAGTCTCTCACAAGCTGATTTGCAGCAAATCCAGGCAACGGATGCGGATATCGAAGGAATCGTAAATATTCCTCGGAAAATCATCGGGGTAGATGTTGGGATCTTTTTTCGGGAGACATCTGAACACACTGTAAAAGTAAGCTTTCGATCAAGACAGAAAGTGGACGTGTCAAAAATTGCCCAGGCATTTGGGGGTGGTGGTCATCCGCGCGCAGCTGGTTGTACGATCGAAGGCACGTTGGAGGATGTAAAGCGCCAAGTGTTACAACGGGTTGAAGCGGAATTGGGGTGTGCTTAATCGATGTTTCACGGAGTTCTCCCGGTTTATAAGCCCAAAGGGTATACTTCCCATGACATTGTGAGCAAAATCAGAAAAGTGATGAACCAAAAAAGAGTTGGACATACTGGAACACTCGATCCAGAGGTAGAGGGTGTACTTCCAATCTGTTTGGGACAGGCTACGCGCGTGGTCGAGTATATACAAGAGTATCCGAAACGCTACTTAGGAACCTTAACACTTGGAATCGCCACGGATACAGAAGATCAGACAGGTGTGGTCATTGAACAAAAAGAGGTTTCCTCCCCCATTGGAAAAGAACACATTCAACAAGTTTTTCAATCGTTTGTGGGAGAGATCTCGCAGATCCCTCCCATGTATTCTGCAGTCAAAAAGAAAGGAAAGCGTCTTTATGAATGGGCACGACAGGGAAAAAATGTCGTACGGAAGGCGCGTAAAGTAACCATTTATTCTTTGGCGTGTCGCTGGATCAAGCAAGGAACCTTCCCGACCATCGCTTTTGATGTCACTTGTTCAAAGGGGACCTATATCCGTACTCTTTGTGTGGATATTGGAAAAAAGTTGGGTTATCCGGCTCATTTATCGTCCTTGATTCGGACCGAAAGTGGTCCTTTTTATCTGGAGGATTGTTATAAGCTTGAACATCTGTTCACACTAAAGACCCGAGAAGAAAAGAAGCGCGTTCTCTATGCAATCGATGAAGTGTTAGGACATTTTCCGAGTGTGGTGATTCAGGATTTCGATGTACAACACGTTGAAAATGGGTTACCCTTAATAATAGAAAATTCTTTCCCACTTTCCTTAATCCGCGTTTATTCAGAATCGGGAAAGTTTTGTGCGTTATACCGTCTCGAAGATGGAATTGCGAAGCCGGAAAAAGTATTTCGGGATGTGACAAATTGATATGGAAGTATACCATTTATCGTATCCATTAAGTATAAACGAATATCGAGTGGAACCATCTGTAATCGCCATTGGTTATTTTGATGGTGTTCATATCGGACATCAACGAGTGATCCAGACGGCTGGAAAGCTGGCGGAGCGTTTAGGCGTTTCCTGTGCAGTGATGACCTTTCATCCCCATCCAAAGGAAGTATTGGGACCAAAAGTGTCAACGCGCTACTTATCTCCCATCGATGAAAAGATCAATTTACTAAGGAAATTGAAAGTGAATCAGACGTATGTGATGAAGTTTGATCAGAATCTGGCGCAATTGTCACCTGAGGAATTTGTAGAGAACGTATGCCTCCCTTTGCAAGTGAAAGGAATGGTGACAGGCTTTAATTTTCGATTTGGAAAGAATCAGTCGGGGGATGCGGATCGTCTGCGGATGCTAAGCCAAAATCGATTTGAAACGGTGAAAGTCCCTGCTGTGCTCAAAGGAACAAATCATGTCAGCAGTACATGGATTCGTCAGCTTCTATCCGAAGGTGAGATCGATCTCGTAACGGAGTTATTGGGTCGTTTTTATCGATTTCAAGGAATTGTTGAACATGGGGATCATCGAGGGCGTTTGATCGGGTTTCCAACAGCCAATCTTGCCCTTACATCCCCCTACTGGCTGCCAAAATACGGTGTCTATATTGTTCGTGCATCTTTTGAAGGATTATCGGCTTACGGTTTAATGAATATAGGTGTTCGACCAACCTTTCGGCAAACCTCTGCCCAAGCGAAGATCGAAGTTCACCTGTTCCACCCCGATATTGATTTGTATGGGAAAAAGATGTCCGTTGAGATCTTGCACTTCTTACGTCCAGAACAAAAGTTTTCTAGTGTAGAAGCTCTGATCGATCAGATCCAACATGACAAAAGTCAGGCTGAAAAGTGGCTAAGTGCGGCCCATCTATTTACATGAAACTTTTGCTTATGTTATACTTCTTACGCAACCTTTTTCTCGGATGGTCGACTTTACCTCAGCGATGTTCTGGGATCAAGGGGCTTATTGAAATGGAGGTGACAAGGGATGTCACTATCCCTCAAACGAAAGCAAGAGATTATTAATGAATTTAAAACCCATGAAAATGACACAGGTTCTCCCGAGGTCCAAATTGCGATTCTCACTCATCGGATCAATGAGCTCAATACCCATCTAAAAGAGCATAAAAAAGATCACCATTCACGTCGTGGTTTATTAAAAATGGTGGGACATCGTCGCAATCTATTAAATTATCTTAAGAATAAAGATATTACACGTTATCGTGAGTTAATTAAAAAGTTAGGTTTGCGTCGGTAGAAAAGCGGGAATCTATCCCGCTTTTTTCTTTTAAAATTGTTTGAGGAGGAACATACTGTTTATATGCAGAAATAAGGATTTGGTATTATTATTTTATGAAGACACAAGAGAAGGGAGGTTGACCTGCTAATAAGGATCATCAGAGAGCGATCTTTAGTAGCAGAAACCAGATGGAACCGCAAATATTTCATACCGAATTTGCCGGACGTGATCTAAGTTTAGAAATTGGTAAATATGCTGGATTGGCAAATGGAGCTGTCATGGTTCGATATGGCGATACAGCTGTTTTGGCAACCGTCGTCGCTTCAAAAGAACCGAAGGATACTGATTTTTTTCCATTGACCGTTAATTATGAGGAGCGTTTATATGCCGTAGGGAAAATACCTGGAGGTTGGATTAAACGTGAAGGGAGACCAAGTGAAAAAGCCATTCTCGCCAGCCGATTAATCGATCGCCCCATTCGTCCTCTTTTTCCGGAAGGATTTCGAAATGAAGTGCAGATTGTGACCATGGTGATGTCGGTCGATCAGGATTGTCCATCTGAGATTGCAGCCATGATTGGAGCTTCTGCTGCTCTTACTATTTCCGATATTCCTTTTGCCGGACCGATAGCGGGAATCGTGGTCGGTCGTGTGGATGGTGAGTTTATCGCCAATCCGACCGTTGAACAGATGGAGAAATCGGATATGCATCTTGTTGTCGCGGGAACAAAAGATGGCATTAATATGGTGGAAGCAGGGGCGAATGAAATCCCGGAAGAAACAATGCTAGAAGCAATTTTATTTGGACATGAAATGATTAAAAAGATCATCGCTTTTCAGGAAGAAATTGCAGAAAAAGTCGGAACTGAAAAGATGGTTCCCGAATTGTTTATAGTGGATGAAGCCTTGGAGCAAAGAGTGAGAGATTTAGCGACGGAACCAATGATCGAAGCGATTCAAGTAGTCGAAAAACAGGATCGCCAAGATGCCATCGATCAAGTAAAAGAGCAGACACTTGAACAACTTCAACCGGACTTCGCTGAAGAGGAATGGGAAGAAAAAGAAAAAGAGATTGACGTAATTTTGGATAAAGTTTTAAGAGAAGAAGTTCGTCGATTGATTGTGGAAGAAAACAAGCGACCAGATGGACGAACCTCTGATGAGATTCGCCCCTTATCGAGTGAAGTCGATGTATTGGCTCGAGTGCATGGATCGGGATTATTTAGGCGAGGACAGACACAGGTGTTAAGTATTTGTACCTTGGGAGCGCTCGGAGATGTCCAAATCTTAGACGGATTGGATTTAGAAGAATCAAAGCGCTTTATGCATCATTATAATTTTCCGCCATTTAGTGTAGGAGAAGCACGCCCGCTTCGGGGTCCAGGGCGGCGAGAGATCGGGCATGGAGCGCTCGGGGAAAGAGCATTAGAAGCTGTGATCCCTCCGGAAGATGAATTTCCTTATACCATTCGCGTTGTATCAGAGGTGCTGGAGTCAAACGGTTCCACTTCACAAGCAAGCATCTGTGCATCGTCCTTGGCTCTTATGCAAGCCGGTGTTCCCATTAAAGCGCCAGTAGCAGGCATCGCGATGGGATTGGTGAAAGAAAAAGAGAAAGTGGTTGTCTTAACCGATATTCAAGGAGTAGAAGATCATCTTGGGGATATGGATTTTAAGGTTGCTGGGACAAGCAAAGGGATTACAGCGTTACAGATGGATATCAAAATTTCAGATATTGACCGCGATATATTAGAAATGGCCTTAAAACGAGCTCGTGACGGACGAATGGCGATTTTGGAAAATATGATGGCATGTATCGCTGAACCGAGAAAAGAAGTTTCAACCTATGCACCAAAAATCGTGACCCTCCGGATCGATCCTGATAAGATTCGTGAAGTGATTGGACCCAGCGGACGGATCATTAATAAAATTATTGAAGAAACGGGCGTAAAAATTGATATTGAACAAGATGGTCGCATTTATATCGCTTCGCCTGATCAACAACAAAATCAGCGAGCCAAACAGATTATTGAAGATCTCGTCAGGGAAGTCGAAGTTGGTCAGACATATCTTGGAACGGTGAAACGAATTGAAAAATATGGAGCATTTGTTGAACTGTTCTCTGGGAAGGAAGGATTGTGTCACATCTCTCAACTCGATATCAATCGTGTTTCCAAAGTTCAAGATGTAGTCAACGTGGGCGATTCGATTATGGTGAAGGTATTGGATATTGATGATCAAGGTCGTGTCAACCTTTCACGCAAGGCAGTGTTACAAGAAAAGGAAGAAAAAACGGGGAAAAGTGTGAAAAATACCAGGCGTAAACAAATCACATAACAAAAAGAGTCAGAGCGATCTGTCTCTTTTTATATTTTTATGCTTGTTCTAGCTAATGATGCGGATGCATACATTTTAGAAGGAATGGGGGTGGAAAAGCTTTTGTTAAGCCGCTTTTTGATGATTGTTTTTACAATCATTGTGGTTGTATATTGTATTCAATCGGCACCCGTTACCCAATATGTCGAGCACGTCAAAGAAGCGAGCAGCCTACCTGATCATCGGAATTTAGATGAAGTTCAGAAAATGAAGCAGAAAATCCAAGCAGAAGCGAACAAACATTATCAACGTCCGATCGATGCCCGCATCGATCCAATTTGGAAAGCAATTCCGGGTTATAATGGGCGGATTGTTGATGAAGAAGCGACGGTTCAACAAACACTCAAACAGTCGCGAAAACGTTCGATTATTTGGGTATATCGGGAAGTGGAACCAGCCATCCAGCTGGAAAACTTGGGTGCAGTACCCATCTATCGAGGAAATCCAGCAAAACCAGCAGCCGCTATAATGGTCAATGTCGCTTGGGGAACCGAGCATCTCCCCGCTTACCTCAATATTCTGAAACAGGAAAAAATAAAGGCAACCTTTTTTCTTGATGGTTCGTGGCTGCAAAAGCATCCTCGAGAAGCAAAAATCATTCAAAAACATGGACATGAAATTGGGAATCATGCGTTTTCCCATCCCATGATGAGCCGTCTCTCAGTTTCGCGAATGGACCAAGAAATTGGGAAAACCGAAAAATATATCAATGAAATATTAAAGGTGAAAAGTCGATGGTTTGCTCCACCAGCTGGTGATTACAATCAACAAGTGGTAAATCAAGCATATAAATATAAGATGAATACGGTTTTATGGACGGTTGATACCGTTGATTGGAAAAAGAGCTCATCGCCAGAATGGATGATCCGCCGAGTCGAACAGCAGCTTGGAAATGGAAGTCTATTACTGACACATCCGACGGATCGAACAGTAAAAGCACTTCCCGAAATGATTCGTATTGGTAAGAGAAAAGGAATAAAATGGGGGACAGTGAGTGAAGTACTTTCATCAAAAAGGATAAACCCGATTGAGTGATGGGATTGATTTTGATATTCTTTTTACAAGTTACTCAATTGAGTTGATTTACTTCATTCTAAGCCCTCCAAGATTTCACAACTAAAAATGATAAAAAAATGGAGGATCCAAGTGATCGTTAAACATACATTATCAAATGGGTTGCGAATTGTAGCAGAAATGATCCCTCATGTCCGATCGGTCTCGATGGGGATCTGGGTTCATACAGGATCCAAAAATGAGGACAAAGCATCCAATGGGATTTCGCATTTTTTAGAACATATGTTATTCAAGGGAACCAAAAAGCGAACAGCACGGCAGTTGGCAGAAGCGTTTGATGAAATCGGCGGACAAGTGAATGCTTTTACATCGAAAGAGATCACTTGCTATTATGCGAAAGTACTTGACGACCATTTTGCAGTTGCATTAGAGATCCTGGCAGATATGTTTTTAGAATCTGTTTTTCATGAAACAGAGATAGAAAAAGAAAAGAAAGTTATCGTGGAAGAAATTCGTATGGTGGAAGATACACCTGATGACTTGGTGCATGATTGTTTAGCAGAAGTTTCCTTTGGAAAAAGTGCTTTGGGATTTCCTGTTATCGGAACCGTGGAAAATGTGCAACACTTTTCGCGAGAAGACCTGATTACGTATCGCAATCATCGTTATCATCCGAAAAATGTGGTTATCGCTCTCGCTGGCAATCTGCCAGATAATTTTTTACAGCTTGTGGAGTCATTCTTTCAAGCGTACGGAACTGAACACGATGAAGCAAAGGAACCAGCGCCTTTTTTCACCCCAAATATTAAAATCAAACAGAAACCAACTGAACAAACACACGTTTGTCTGGGGTTGCCGGGATTGCCTATCAATGATCCGAGAATTTACCAGGTCATCTTATTAAATACGATTTTGGGCGGGAATATGAGTTCGCGGTTGTTTCAAAAGATTCGAGAAGAGAAGAGTTTGGCGTATTCCGTATTTTCCTATCACTCTTCGTATCAAAAGACAGGACTTTTTGCCATTTATGCGGGGACTGCACATGGACAAGAAAATGAGCTGATATCCAGTATTCAAGAGATCCTGCAACAAGTTCAACAGCGTGGACTGTCGCCAAAAGAGTTAAAGAAAGCGAAGGAACAACTGAAGGCGAATCTGATGCTGGGTTTGGAGAGTACCAACAATCGGATGAGTCGTTTAGGACGGAATGAGATCCTTTTAGAAAAACATCTCAGTTTGGATGAACTTGTAGATGAGGTGAACCGGATTTCACTTGACCAAATCAATGAATTAGCACGTGAATTATTTGCTTCACCTCGTTCGTTAGCCATTATTTCACCCAATGATCGCATTCCAACAGCGTTTAAGGAGGTCTATTCATGATAAAGATCGGGATACGTTCTTTACCAGGAAATGAAGACTTACCAGTGCCCAAACAGATGTCCAAAGGGGCAAGTGGTTTTGATCTTTATGCAGCAGTGCAAGAGCCAGTTACGATCTTACCGAAGGAATGGGAATTAATCCCAACAGGGGTCGCACTCGCTATGCCGGATGGATGTGAAGCTCAGGTTCGTCCGCGTAGTGGGTTAGCCTTGCATCATGGGGTGACCGTCTTGAATACACCTGGAACGATTGATGCTGATTACAGAGGGGAAATCGGTGTCATACTCTTGAATATGGGAGATCAGGAGTTTGTCGTCCGACGTGGAGAAAGAATTGCACAATTGGTCTTCCAACTGATTCCACAGGTTGAGTTGCAGCTGACCGATCAACTGGATCAAACATCAAGAGGTTCAGGAGGGTTTGGTCATACTGGAAGATAATCGGAAGGGGGATTCAGATGAAGAAGTCCATTCGATTGCAATGGTTAGAAAGTGAACTGGAGAGGTTACGCATGAAACTTTACCAAGCCACTGGTAAGGAACCCATTCATCATCTGAGTCACTCTCGAGCGCTTCCCATTAGTCAACAACTGGATCTTGTTATTGTGGAGTTTCTTAAAGAGAAGAACAGACAAAAGAATTGCTAATGTTTTGGATCCCAATAAAAAAAGGATGCAAGTGTAATGAGTGCCTGCGAATCAGCAGGTATTTTTCATTTCCGATGAATGCTTGTCATACAATAGTCAATAACCCTGAAAGGAGGATGTGGGTTTGCGCTGGTCAGAGTTTTCGATTAAGGAGTGCATCGATTTAGTGAATGGAGAAAAGGTGGGATCTCTTTCCCATGCTGATCTCACTTTTGATCCTCGGACTGGTGAAATTTCTTCCATTATTATTCCCATTCGTTCTTCATGGTTGCGCCATCATGGAGAGGTAAAAATTGATTGGAACATGATTCGAAAAGTAGGTCCAGAAATGGTCATTGTTGATTCGAACCCCAAGCGAAATAGGCAGGAATAACGGGATTGATGGCGATTGTTCCTATTAGAAACGCTTTTCAAAAGCAAGGCCTTTGATTCATTTCATTCGGTGGCGGTTTGCCAGTAGGTAAACTGTCTTTTTTTATTACAGACATAACCATTATGATAGAAGTGACGAAAGATCATGAAAGGATGGTATGATGATGGATAGGGGCTTGAAGCAGTCTCAAGCAATACAAATCTTAAAAAACGTTGCGGAATTATTAAATAAAAGCAATGACATCGAAGCGATGTTAGAGCATGCATTGAAGACGCTTTTAATCGAGATGGGTCTACACGCAGGATGGATTTTTCTATCAGAAGAAGAATCAGTCGATTGCGCCACAATGAATGATTGTCATTTTTCTTGGAATGCGAAGCAGCAGATAAACATGGAAATGTGCGATTGTTTTCACCATCATGGCACTCGGAAAGGATGCCAATCGGTCTTTGCGGGAACGTGTCCACACCAGCGGAATGTCAAGGTTTGCATAGGGGGAGATATCCAAAGTGTTCATCGATATGAGCGTTTTCCCATTATGTCGCAAGGTGCTTTATATGTTGGTCTATTGGACAACACTTCTCTAAATGAACATCAACATGCTCTGCTTCGGTGGGTTGCCGATCAGATTGGACATGCAGTGAGAAGAGCAAGGATGTACAAGCAAGAAAAGGAAGTCACTTATTTTTATGCAGCTATGAATGAGGTAACGCGTAACATTTGGAGATGGGAAATAACCGATCTAAAAAAGTTGCTTTTACATTTAGTAGAACAGCTGGGTATAAATTATGGATGGAGAAAAGTTGCAATTATGATCAAAGAGAATGATCACTTGACACTCAAAGCGATGTACCAAGAAAACCGTTCCACATGGCTGCAAAAACGTATACCACTCCATGAATTGTTTTCATCTTCAGATTTCGTTAGTCGTGCTTTCAGATACAAAACCATTTTTCAAGGTATCGAACGGTCACCTTTGTTTGATATCCTTAATCCGAATGAGGGTGAGTTTGTTTCGATCGCAGTGCCACTTATCATATATAACAAACTGAAGGGTGTTTTATGGATTGGAAGAGAGAGAAAGCCATCCAATGAATGTGATCTCAAGAACCTGGAAGCATTGGCTGATCATATCGCTCTTGCAATCGAGAATGTACAGTTGTATGAGGAACGAGAGTATTATTTGTTGGTCGCAGAACGCAACAGACTTGCACGCGATTTGCATGACTCTGTGAATCAGAAGCTATTTTCCCTTTCACTGACCGCTCGAGGGCTGAAGGAAATGTTAGCGGATCATCCCCAAACAGTTGCAAAAGGAATTGAAAACATCGAGTTACTGGCAAAAGAGGCACTTCGTGAAATGCGTTCGCTGATCTGGGAACTGAGACCGAATGAAAATCAAAACGGGATTGGGGAATTGTTAAAGGAATACGCGGAGCAAATCGGATTACAAGTGAATGTACACATGGACAAAAATTTCTATCTACCTCGAAATGTTAAAGAAATTTTTTGGAGAATTGGACAAGAATCGCTCAATAATATTTGCAAGCACGCACAAACAGATACGGCTGAAATCCGATTGGAGCAAACTTCTCAATCGATTCGTATGATCGTTGCCGATCAAGGATGTGGTTTTTCAATGGATCAGAGCGAGTTATCCTCTAAGTCTTTCGGGATTACCAGTATGAAGGAAAGAATTGCCCAAATAAATGGAAAGTTAACCATTCATAGTGGCTTTGGAAAAGGGACAACCGTGATTGCAACAGCTCCCCTCTGAGAGAGAGAAAAAGGTGTTGGTGTAAATGAAGATAAAAGTATTGCTTGTTGATGATCATCTTGTAGTGCTGCGGGGATTAGATTATTTTCTACAAACCAAGCCCCATATTGAGATCGTTGGTCAAGCGAAAGATGGCATAGAAGCATTGCAGAAGGTACGAGAGTTGAATCCGGATGTTGTATTAATGGATGTGAAAATGCCTAAAATGGATGGAATTGAAGCAACGAGGAGAATTAAGCGTGCACATCCCCATGTAAAGGTATTGGTCCTTACGAGTTTTTCTGATCAAGATTCTGTGATTCCGGCTCTTAAAGCTGGAGCGATCGGATACCAATTAAAAGATGTGGACCCTGATGTGCTGGTGGAGACCATTGAAGCGGTGATGAAGGGAAATCGAACACTCCATCCACAAGTGACGCATCAATTGATTTCGCATATTTCAAGTGAAGGAAATGAGCGAATGGATCGTGATGTTTTGACACCCAGAGAAAAGGAGGTATTGCATCAGATTACCATGGGTTACAGCAATAAAGAAATAGCGGTTCATTTGCATATCAGTGAAAAAACCGTCAAAACACATATTACATCCATTTTGAAAAAACTAGAATTGCAGGATCGAACGCAAGCTGCTATTTTTGCACTTCAAAATAACTTTTTTAACACGTAATATCCGACGATCGTCATCGAAAGGTCTTATTTTATATAAGACCTTTTTT
>JANWJM010000053.1 GCA_025449475.1 Thermoactinomycetaceae bacterium | reverse complement strand
AAGTGGGTTACGTAGGACGTGATGTTGAGTCGATGATTCGTGACCTTACAGAAACCGCGATTCGCATGGTAAAGACGGAAAGATTGGAAAGTGTCAAAGAACAAGCAAGAGACCTCGCAAATGAACGGCTGCTTGAGATCATGATCCCCGGAAAAAGAACATCGACATCGTTCAAAAATCCATTTGAAGTCCTATTTCAACAGAACCAAAATGCTGAAAGACAAGATCGACAAGAGGAAGACCAGTTGGTGTATCGTCGGAAGCAATTGAAGGAAAAATTAATGGCAGGTGAGTTGGAAGACCAAATCGTTGAAATTGAAGTGGAAGAACAGGCTCCAACCTTTTTTGATATGTTTGCAGGTACAGGTGCAGAACAAATGGGCATGAATATGCAGGAGATGCTGGGTCAGTTATTGCCCAAAAAAACCAAAAAACGTCGTTTGCCTGTTCGCGAAGCGCGTGAGGTATTGACACAAGAAGAAGGACAAAAATTGATAGATATGGACCAAGTGATTCAAGAAGCACTACAGCGAGTTGAACAATCAGGCATCATTTTTCTCGATGAAATTGATAAGATTGCAGGAAAAGATCAAACCGGACCGGACGTCTCGCGAGAAGGGGTTCAACGCGACATTTTACCGATTGTGGAAGGTTCTACTGTCATGACCAAATATGGACCCGTGAAAACAGACTATATCTTATTTATCGCCGCAGGGGCATTTCATATCTCGAAGCCGTCCGATTTGATTCCTGAATTGCAAGGACGATTTCCGATTCGTGTGGAACTATCTGATTTAACAGCGGATGATTTTGTACATATTCTGACAAAACCGAAAAATGCATTGATTAAACAGTACACTGCTCTGCTCGAGACGGAAAATATTCGTGTTCGATTTACAGATGAAGCCATCAAAGAGATTGCAAAATTAGCCGCAAAAGTGAACAGTGAAACGGACAACATTGGTGCGAGACGATTACACACCATTCTTGAAAGGCTTCTTGAAGAGCTTTCATTTGAGGCACCAGAAATTGGAGAAAGAGAAATTACAATCACGGATGAATATGTACAAGAAAGACTATCGGATATTGTTCAAGATCGTGATTTAAGCCAGTTTATTTTGTAGAGGAGGAACCAGTATGAATCTCTTGTCGAAAGCAAGACAGATCAATCGTTTATTACAGCGTACGGCGGGTCACGCTGTAAATTTTAATGAAATGGCCGAGTTGCTCAGTGTGGTTATCGGAGCCAATGTTTATGCCATTCATCACAATGGGAAAATACTCGGTTTTGGCATTGCATTTGAACATAGTGAAGATGAAATGAATCAAGTAATTTTAACAGGAAATCAAATTCCTGAAGAATATAATGACTGGCTATTAGGCATTCGTGAAACCTCTTCGAACTTGAATCGTGAACAAGCCTATTCGATTTCAGAATCCCCTACCCAGCAGACGGCTGAACAACGATTTATTACAGTAGTACCGATCATTGGAGGAGGAGAGCGACTCGGTACTCTTCTTTTGACGCGATTTGATGAAAAATTCATAACTGAGGACTTAATTTTGGCCGAGTTTGGAAGTACAGTTGTTGGGATGGAGATCTTGCGCCAGAAAGTAGAAGAGAAAGAGCGGGAAGCAAGGAGTCGAGCAGTCGTACAAATGTCGATCGATTCGCTATCCTATAGCGAGTTAGAAGCGGTAGAACATATTTTTAAGGAGTTAAATGACCAAGAAGGACTGCTTGTTGCCAGTCGCATCGCGGATCGCGCAGGTATTACACGTTCGGTGATCGTGAATGCGTTACGAAAATTAGAAAGTGCGGGGGTTATCGAATCACGATCATTGGGGATGAAAGGAACCTATATTAAAATCCTCAATGATCGTTTACTTCCCGCTTTGGAGAAGTTAAAGCATTCATGATTGGGATCGAAAAGCTTGCGAAATGTTAGATCAATATGATATATTTTTCTTTGGTGTTAACCACACACGCTGAAGGTAGTGAGCAGACGGTGCTGTGGGTTTCACAGTTTCTGATTCTCGATGACCTTCGGCGGAGGACAAACCAAAAGGAGGATTTTATCATGGCAGTTGTATCAATGAAACAATTACTTGAAGCAGGTGTCCACTTTGGACATCAAACCCGAAGATGGAATCCCAAAATGGAAAAGTATATCTTTACCGAGCGAAATGGGATTTACATCATCGATTTACAAAAAACCGTAAAAATGATGGAACAAGCCTATCAATTTGTACGGAATATTAGTCAAGAAGGCGGCAGTATTCTTTTCGTCGGAACCAAAAAACAGGCACAAGAAGCGGTAAAGGAAGAGGCTTTAAGATGTGATATGTTTTACATCAACCATCGTTGGTTGGGGGGAACACTCACCAACTTCCAGACTATTCGTAAACGGATTGATCGCTTGCATCAGTTAGAGAAGATGGAAGAAGAGGGAGTTTTTGATGTTCTTCCCAAAAAAGAAGTGGTTCTACTGAAAAAAGAACAGGCTCGTCTGGAAAAATTTTTAGGCGGGATTAAGAAGATGAAGGACTTACCCGATGCTGTCTTTATCATTGACCCGCGTAAAGAACGAATTGCAGTGGCAGAAGCACGGAACTTAAATATTCCGATCATCTCCATTGTTGATACCAATTGTGATCCGGATGAAATCGACTATGTGATTCCAGGAAACGATGATGCCATCCGTGCTGTTCGTTTGTTTACAAGCAAGATCGCTGACGCTGTTTTGGAAGGCAGACAAGGAGAACAACAAAGCAGCGCTTCATAATAGAAATAATGAGGGTGGGAGCAGGTTCATTGTTTTTCACCACCCTTTTTATATTTGAAGAAGGAGGATGTTTAGATGGCTATTAAGGCTTCTCAAGTGAAAGAATTGCGTGAGAAAACCGGCGCAGGTATGATGGATTGTAAAAGAGCTTTGGAAGAAACCAGTGGGGATCTCGAAAAAGCGATCGAATATCTTCGGGAAAAGGGGATTGCTTCTGCTGCGAAAAAAGCAGATCGCATTGCAGCAGAAGGAATTGTGTCGTCATACATACATGCTGGTGGACGGATTGGTGTATTAGTGGAGGTAAACTGTGAAACTGATTTTGTCGCAAAGAATGAAAGCTTTCAAGACTTTGTAAGGGATATCGCGATGCAAATCGCTGCAATGAATCCGAAGTATGTACGTCGTGAGGATGTTCCTGAGGAAGAAGTAAATCGAGAAAGAGCGATACTCCGTCAACAGGCTTTAGAAGAAGGAAAGCCAGAAAAAATTGTGGATAAGATAGTCGAAGGACGTTTAAGAAAATATTTTGAACGAGTTTGCCTTTTGGAACAAGAGTTTGTGAAAAACACTCCTGAAGATAAAGGTCGTACCATCGATCAGCTCGTGAAAGAACAAATTGCGCGCATCGGCGAAAATATTACAATTCGTCGGTTTGTACGGTATGAATTGGGAGAGGGACTCGAAAAGCGAGAAGATAATTTTGTTGAAGAAGTTATGTCTCAAGTGAAAAAAGGCTAATTCTTGTTGTCTATAGCGCCCTAATCGACTCTGCTTTTTGGCTAGCTCGAAACTGTGCTAAATTTAGGGACACATATCCGTGTCCCTTTTTTATCATGGGAGTTCGAAAGGATGGATAAAATGATTGAACAAATAAAAAAACAAGCTGAGGAAAAGATGGCAAAAGCTGTTCAGGTCTTAAAGAAAGATTTGCTGACATTGCGTGCGGGAAGAGCAAATCCTGCAGTTTTAGATAAGGTTTTAGTAAGCTATTATGGAAGCGAGATGCCAATTAACCAAGTCGCCAACATCTCAACACCTGATCCTCGCTCACTGGTCGTGGAGCCTTGGGATAAATCGATTCTAAGCGATGTAGAAAAAGCGATTGTAAAAGCTGACTTAGGTTTTAATCCTGTTAACGATGGCAAAGTGATTCGGATCAATATTCCTCCGCTGACGGAAGAACGACGTGCAGAATTGATCAAAATATCTAAAAAAATGGGAGAAGAGGCTAAGATCGCGATTCGAAATATTCGTCGTGATGCAAATGACGAGTTGAAAAAGAGTGAAAAGAGGGGGGATATTCCTGAAGATGTATCGCGTCGCGGTCAGGAAGATATTCAAAAATTAACTGATCGTTATATCAAAGAGGTAGATCAAACCATCTTAGCAAAAGAGAAGGAAATGATGGAAATATAAGGATCATACAATGAAACGATCAGCCATACAATCATCCATGGCATTTCTTTGAAAAACGCGGAATCTTAATGAGGTATTATCTGTGGAGGAATGGTTATGCTTGATTCGATTAAACGATTTGTGAATCCCGCATCCTCATCAAAAAGTACAGAAGAGATCATGTCTAAGATCATGAAAGCACCCCTTCCCCAACATATTGCCATCATCATGGATGGAAATGGGAGGTGGGCAAAAAAACGAGGATTGCCGCGAACAGCTGGACATGCGGCAGGAATGATCCGTGTCCGTGAAGTAATTCGTGCAGCGGATGAATTGGGAATCAAGGTGTTAACCCTTTATTCGTTTTCAACCGAGAATTGGAAACGTCCCAAACAAGAAGTCGAATATTTAATGAAGTTACCTATTCAGTTCCTAAAAACGGATTTGCAAGAATTGGTCGATCGGAATGTTCGGGTACAAATGCTGGGGGATCTCAGCGCCATCCCTCCCACTACCCGATCTGCGCTCCATGAATTTGTGGAGCGAACCCAAAATAATTCAGGGTTGATCGTCAATTTTGCCATTAATTATGGTGCTAGAGATGAGATTATGAGTGCGATTCATCAATTAATTGATGATGTTCACTCCGGAAAAATCACAAAAGATCAACTCGATGAATCGTTTTTTCATCAATATCTGCTCACTCGAGGTTTGCCCGACCCTGATTTAGTGATCCGTACCAGTGGCGAGATACGCATCAGCAATTTTTTATTATGGCAAATTGCATATAGTGAGCTCTGGTTTACGGAAGTGCTATGGCCAGATTTTTCCAAGAGATTACTATACCAGGCTATTGACGAGTTTCAAAACCGATCCCGGCGTTACGGGGCAGTGAAATAGAGACAGGAGCATATCGTATGAAACGTAGAGTGATTACGGGGGTGTTGGGAGCCTCATTATTTCTGATTGCTTTATTGATCGGGGGATGGGTTTACTCTGGTTTTCTTTTCTTATTGGCGACTCTCGCATTTTTTGAATACAGTCATATGCAACGATTACACTGGAGGAAACCTCAGATTTTATTGGGCTTATTGCTCATGTGGTCGATCCTGATCAATGGACTAGCCCATCAACAGATAATACCTCCGCTCCTTTTATTGAAGGAACCAAATAACTTATTAATCGGGATGATCGTCCTTTTTATCATGATCCTTGTAAGTGGCAATCGATTTGACATTCATCAAATGTCATACTTGTTTGTTGGAGCTCTATACATAGGTTATGGGTTTTCGTATATGTTACAGACTATTTGGAAGACAAATGGTTTGATGATCACTTTATTTATACTCTTGGTGACTTGGGCCAACGATTCAGGAGCATACTTTATTGGAAAGTATTTTGGAAAAACTCGTTTATGGCCTGCGATCAGTCCAAATAAAACGTTCGAAGGATCGATTGCAGGGATTGGCTCGGGTGTGCTTCTTGGCATCATCTTTGCCTTTCTTTTGCCGGAGTTGGGATCTTTTACCGCTATCGTATGTTTCGCGCTATTAATTTCACTGGTTGGACAGATTGGTGATCTAATTGAGTCTTCCTGGAAACGAACGATTGGGGTGAAAGATTCTGGAAGCATCCTTCCAGGTCATGGAGGAATATTGGATCGATTCGATAGTTTGCTCTTTTCTTTCATTATTCTTCATCTGCTGTATCTTGTTTAAAGGGGGAGCTTACTTATGCCAGAGCAAATTACCATTCTGGGGTCAACAGGTTCCATCGGTCAAAGCACACTCGAGGTGATCAAAAAACATCCTGAAAAATTTGAACTTGTGGCGCTCGGGGCGGGTACAAATGCGAGTGAAATGATTAAACAAGTAAAGGAGCATCGACCAAAGTTTGTAGCAATGGCTTCCGAAGAAGCCGCTGAGCAAGTTAGAAAGGAAATCCCGTCTCAGATTCCGGTGCTTACGGGTGAAGAAGGATTAAAGGAGATTGCTACGCTTGAAGAAGTCACCTACGTGGTTTCAGCGATTGTTGGTAGCAAAGGATTGCCCCCTACATTAGCAGCGATTCGTGCCGGAAAAACAATCGGATTGGCGAACAAAGAAACGCTTGTTACAGCTGGACACCTGGTGATGGAAGAAGCAAGAAAAAATCAGGTTTCCATTGTTCCGATTGATAGTGAGCACTCGGCAATATTTCAGTGTTTAAATGGAGAAAATAAGAAAGAGGCAACTCGTTTAATTCTGACAGCTTCGGGCGGTTCATTTCGAGACTGGTCGCGTGATCAATTAAAAGATGCCACCGTTGAAACGGCACTCAACCATCCAAATTTCTCCATGGGACCAAAAATTACAATTGATTCTGCTACAATGATGAATAAGGGCTTGGAGATCATCGAAGCTCATTGGTTGTTTGGGTTTCCTTATGAACAGATTGATGTAGTGATTCACCCACAACAGATTATTCATTCAATGGTTGAATATCGTGATGGTTCGATTATGGCACAATTAGGAATTCCTGATATGCGCGTCCCCATCCAGTATGCGCTTTCGTATCCGCAAAGGCTTACATTGGACGAGATGAAGCTTGATCTATCGGAAATGTCGAGACTCGACTTTCGCGTAGTAGATGTCGAACGTTATCCATGTGTGCATTTGGCTTATGAAGCGGGACGAAAAGGTGGGACGTATCCAACGGTATTAAATGCAGCAAACGAGGAAGCGGTTGCATTGTTTCTAAATGGACAAATCAAGTTTTTGGAGATTGAGGAATGTGTGGAAGAAGCTTTGAATCAACATGTTGCTGTTCAAGCACCTTCTTTGGAGGAGATTGAACTTGCGGATCAATGGGCGAGGGAGCTTGTGATGAATCTGGCAAATGCATCGAGAAGTGGAAAGATACGATGATGAAAGGTAAGTGAAGAGGATGACCACCCTCATTATTTTCATTCTAGTTTTGGGTCTATTAGTCTTTATTCATGAGTTGGGCCACTTTTTATTTGCTAAGCGTTCTGGCATATTGGTTCGGGAATTTGCCATTGGGTTTGGACCAAAGTTGTTTGCCAAACGAGTCGGCGAAACATTGTATTCCATACGCATTTTGCCTCTTGGTGGGTATGTTCGCATGGCAGGTGAAGACCCTGAACTAATTGATATTAAGACCGGAACAAACGTTGTGGTGACTAGAAACAAACAGGGTTTGATCAAACATCTCTACTTATATCCACCGAAGCTGTCCACCGATCATCAATTGAAAGGGCATGTGGTAGACGTCGATCTTGAAAAAAATTTGTTTATTGTGATCGAAGACCCATCCGGAAAAGAGACGAAATATCGATTTGATCCAAAGGCGATTATTCACTTTGATCCCAAAACAGAAATGCAAATTGCTCCCATCGATCGACAATTTGGCTCCAAAACCGTTGGTCAAAAAGCGGCGACTATTTTTGCGGGTCCTTTGTTTAATATCTTATTAACCATTGTCTTGTTTATTGTTTTTGTTATGATGACAGGCGTACAATATTTAACCGTCGATCAGGTGATTGCCGGGAAACCAGCTGATCGTGCTGGAGTGAAGGTCGGAGATAAAATTGTTGAAATCAATGGGAAACGTGTGAATACTCGAGATGGGTACTATTACCATTTGGTCAGTGATCCAAATAAAGAACTACTCATTACGGTAAAGCGTGGAGAAGAGAGAGTCACTTTACCGATCAAACCGATTCAGGAGAATGGAACGTACCAGATTGGTGTACATCTTGTGTATCAAAAAGCTACACTGTTAACTGCGATCCAGCAAGGATTTATTCAGACGGGTGAATGGACCATGATTATGCTGGATAGCTTCAAAAAATTAGTGACCGGTCAACTTTCCATCAACAGTTTAGGTGGACCTGTGCAAATGGGACATACCACCGGGAAAGTAGCGGAAGCGGGGATTGAGCCCTTGATCAAGTGGATGGCTTTGCTCAGCTTAAACTTAGGAATTGTCAATCTGCTCCCCATCCCAGCACTTGATGGGAGTCGACTGATCTTTATTGGGCTTGAAGCAATCCGCGGACGCCCAATCAACCCGAATAAAGAGAGCCTTGTCCACTTCGTGGGGTTTGCTTTTTTGATGTTATTAATGTTAGTCGTTACCTATAACGACATCATGAAAGTCTTCTTTGGGCAGTAAAGGAAAAAACGACCTCTGATGGATCAAGCGAGGTCGTTTTTTCCTTGCAACGATTGCTGTTACCGGATGGCTCTTGATTCTTCGGTTTGCTCTTGCTCTGAACCTGATGGAAGAGCGACACCTTCTACGTACATATTGACCTCAACGACTTTTAGACCCGTCATATGATGAATGGCTGTTTCAACCGCTTCGATGACGCGCTGGTAGATTTCGGGAACGTTTCGTCCATATTCAACAATGACCTGCAAATCAACGGCGACTTCTTCTTCTCCAACCTCTACAGATACGCCTTTGGCAAGGTTTTTCCGTCCAAGCTTTTCGGCGAACCCTTCGACCACTCCTCCGCTCATCCCAATAATGCCGTCGATTTCACTTGCGGCAATTCCAGCGATGGTTTCAATGACTTCAGACGAGAATTTCAAACCTACATTTCGCACATTTTTTTCAGGCATTTTTGTCCCTCCTTTTTCGACTTGTGGAACACCTTTCTATACCAGCTATTTCCTTCTTTGAGGCGGATAAAACTTCAGAATAGTTATGAATGCCTCGTTGCATATCCTTTACAGATTATGATATAATAATCCTGCTTACTTTTGCGCAGATATACATGAGAAAGAGTGGGTTTCCACCCACTCTTTGTGTT
>JANWJM010000052.1 GCA_025449475.1 Thermoactinomycetaceae bacterium | reverse complement strand
TGTCAAAAAGTTAGGGATCGCTTCAAAGGTGATTTTTTTAGGAATCCAAGAAGAGGTTGCTCGATTGTATTCATTGGCCGATTTATTATTAATCCCTTCTGAAAAAGAAAGTTTTGGATTGGTAGCCATTGAAGCGATGGCATGTGGTGTGCCAGTAGTCGGCTCCAATACAGGTGGTTTACCGGAAGTGGTCGCGCATGGCGAAACGGGTTTGCTTTCGCCTGTTGGCGATGTTATGGATATGGCAAATAATGCCTTGCGAATATTACGAAATCAAACCATGCATCGAATTTTTTCTCTTCGGGGGCTGGAACGGGTAAAGTATCGGTTTTCAGCAGGGCGCATTGTGGGGCAATATGAATCCCTGTATAGACGGCTATTGAATGGTGGAGGGTCGAACAATGAACGACAAAAGGCGAGCTGCTCTTCGCGTTCTTGAACGGATTGAACAGGCGGGATATGAAGCTTATTTAGTGGGAGGATGTGTGCGCGATCTTTTGTTGGATTTGGAACCGAAAGATTATGATATCTGTACCAATGCTCTTCCAGAGGAGATTCAACAGATCTTTGAGCGTACGCTTCCAACAGGAATCAAACATGGAACTGTAACGGTGTTTGAGCAAAAGATTCCTTTTGAAGTGACAACGTTTCGTGAAGAAGCGGAGTATACGGATTACCGACGCCCCACATCTGTAACATTTGTTTCTCAATTAGAGACGGATTTGTCGCGTCGAGATTTTACGATGAATGCTATGGCGCAAGATCGTTTTGGTACCATTGTGGATCCCTTTGGTGGGCGAAAAGATATTCAGGATCGTCGCATCCGCTGTGTCGGTGATCCGAGGCAGCGGTTTTCCGAAGATGCATTGCGAATGGTTCGTGCAGCACGTTTTGTGGCACAATTTGGTTTTGCGTTGGATGAGAGGGTCAGCGAGGCGATGCATTCGCTTAAAGATCGTGTGCAACATTTAGCGATCGAACGGATTGTGGCTGAAGTGGAGAAAATATGGGGCTCACGCACTCCAGCAAGGGGTTTAAAAGTGCTTTGGGAACACGATTTGTGGGCCCATTTGCCGGTATTTAAGGATGGGTTCTGGAAAAGAGTGAGCGATCAGTGGATCGAAGCATTTGATTGGGTGCGTGATCGAATTGTTTCTTGGTCATACCTTTTATATTTAGGTCATATTGCGGAACAGGAAGTCCGATCAGTATGCAGAAAATTAACACTATCAAAAGTGGATACGTCAAATATTTGGAACTGCTATCGATTGGGTTTGAACTGGCATGGTAGCATCAATGAAAAACCGTTGAAACTTTATCTATTGCAATATGGATTTCAGACCACATACCGTGCTTATCAGTTGATGGAGCTGATCCATTTACGGAAACCGTATTCTTCCATGGAGCAAGTGATGCGAGAAGTTTGGGAGTCGATGCCAGCTAGGTCGATTGCTGAGCTGTCACTGGATGGGAAAGATTTACTTCAATACACGAACCGAAAAGCAGGACCATGGATGCGTGAAACGTTCAATCATTTGTTGGTTCGCGTTGCTTTAGGTGAAATACCAAATCAAAAAGAAATCTTATTAGAAGAAGGTAGTCAATTTGCAGCAAAACATTCGAACACAGTTGATTCGACTATTGATTGAGAATCAAACAAGTTTTTTATCGGGAGAAGAAATCAGTAAGCGGTTGGGTTGTAGTCGAGCCGCGATATGGAAGCATATTCAGGAATTAAAAAGAAAAGGCTATATCATCGAAGCTCGTTCACGAAGAGGATATCGATTGGTCGAACGTCCTGATCTGGTGGAGCCCGAAGAATTGATGGTTTATTTAAAAGCACCCACGTTTGGTCGGGAGGTTCGATATTTCAAATCTGTACCAACAACACAAACGATTGCCCATCAGTGGGCCAAAGAAGGAGCGAAAGAGGGAGCCCTGGTCATTGCCGAAGAACAGACTGCGGGCAAAGGACGTTTGGGAAATCGTTGGTTTTCACCTTCGAAACAAGGGATTTGGACAAGCTTGATCTTGCGTCCATCAATCTCGATTAATGAGGCTTCTCATATCACGATTCTTTCTTCGTTTGCGATCTACAAAGCGATTTGGAAGTATACTAAATTGCCGCTCCAATTGAAATGGCCCAATGATTTATTGATCAAGGGGAAGAAAATATGTGGGATTCTCACAGAATTAAAAGGGGAACAGGATCAACTGGATTATTTAGTCGTCGGTGTAGGGATCAATGTTCATCGGACGGATCATTTAAGTCATGTAAACAAAGCCATTACCTCTCTTTCAAGAGAGTGGGGAAGACCGATTCGTCGTGCTGCTCTCTTGGCGGTGATTCTTGAGGAATGGGAACGATGGTATCGGCTTTATTTGAGACAAGGCTTTCAACCTATCAAACAAAACTGGGAACAATTAACGCAGATAGTAGGGAAAAATATTACGGCTCGAACCCCAAAAGGAAAAGTGACAGGTGTTGTGCAAGGGATGAATCATTTAGGGGCGTTGATTTTGGAAACGAATACAGGTATAAAAGAGATTTATTCTGCTGATATTGAATGTTAATCAAGATCTTTTCAAGAGCTTTCTTTTCAAGTATGATTATGGAGAAAGGTGGTATCCAATGGAACCGCACTTTCAAAGTTATCATTGAAAAAATCCAACATCACATGCTCTGATCCTGTGGGACAGAGACTGAAAAAAGAGAGATTACTACGTCACTCTTCCCGCAGTGTGACGTTTTTTCTTTTTTGGCTCTGCCCCAGAGCAAAAGGGGGAATGGAAATGAGTCACAAGCAAGGACGGATCACGACTCAGACTTTGCAGAGGAAAAAAAGCCAAAAAGATCCTATTGCAATGATTACCGCTTATGATTATCCAACCGCAAAAATTGCGGAGCAGGCGGGTGCTGAAGTGCTTTTGGTGGGGGACTCTGTGGGGACGACGGTGTTAGGCTATGATTCGACGATTCCGGTAACTGTGGAAGACATGCTTCATCATTCCAAAGCGGTTTGCCGCGCAGTCGATCGTGCGATGGTGATTGCCGATTTGCCGTTTTTGGTGGCACATTTATCAAACGATGAGGTGTTAAAAGCGGCAGGACGTCTAATGCAAGAAGCGGGCGTTTACGGGGTAAAGATTGAAGGCGAAGCGCAAGTGATCAATAATGTGAAGGCATTGGTTCAAGCTGGGATTCCAGTTATGGGACATATTGGCTTAACTCCGCAGTCTGTCAACCAGTTGGGTGGATATCGTGTGCAAGGAAAAGATGCCGAGACTGCCCGGAGGTTGATCAATGAGGCAAAACGTTTAGAAGAGGCAGGCATTTTTGCACTTGTGGTGGAATGTGTTCCGGAAGAGCTTGCTCGAACGATCACGGATCAAATCTCGATTCCTGTGATTGGAATCGGTGCAGGTCGCTATGTGGATGGGCAAGTGTTGGTTTTTCATGACCTTCTAAATATTGGCGGAACCTTCTCCCCCTCTTTTGTGAAAAGATATGCAGAAGTGGGAGAACTGATCCATCAGGGGATTCGTCGCTATGTGGAAGAAGTCAAGGAGCGAAAATTTCCAGAAGAGAAACATGTTTTTCGTTTTGAAACACTCCATTCGAATCAATTGTTAAGTAAGTAGGAGATCAATGATGAAAATAGTAACAACGGTTTGCGAAGCAAGGAAATATCGGGCAGAGGTCCCATCCACTTGTACAGTTGGTTTAGTACCAACGATGGGTTATTTGCATCAAGGTCATCTGAGTTTGATTCAACGAGCGAGAGAAGAATGTGATTTTGTGGTCTTATCGATTTTTGTGAACCCGACTCAATTTGGGGAGAATGAGGATTTTGAACGTTATCCAAGAGATTTTGAGAGAGATGCGCAGTTAGCAGAAGATGCAGAGGGAGATTTGATCTTTCATCCCTCAGTGGAAGAGATGTATCCCCGTCCGCTACTGACCACAGTTCAAATCAATAAAATCACAGAGAGATTATGCGGCGCATCAAGACCAGGACATTTTACAGGAGTGGCAACTGTTGTGAGCAAGCTGTTTCACATTGTGACTCCTGATCGTGCTTATTTTGGGTTGAAAGATGCACAACAGGTTGCAGTGATTGAACAAATGGTGCAGGATCTACACTTTCCTGTAACGATTGTGCCTTGTGAGATTGTGAGAGAAGAAGACGGCTTGGCGATGAGTTCCCGCAATGTATATTTGAATGCGGAAGAGCGTCAGCAAGCGACGATTTTGTATCAGGCGCTTCAAGCAGTAACAAGAAAAGGTTTTCGATCGGCGGATGAGATTAATCGGTTTGTTCGAGAAAAAATCAATACACAACCCTTGGCTCGGATTGATTATGTGGAGACGCTTGCTTATCCATCGCTAGAACCGATTGAGCAGATTTCTGGAGAACGTGTGATTGTCGCTGTTGCCGTTCGTTTTGGAAACACACGTTTAATTGACAATATCATCCTTCAGGACAGGAGGATTTCGTAGATGTATCGCACAATGATGAAATCAAAGTTGCATCAGGCAACTGTGACTGAAGCAAACTTGAATTATGTTGGGAGTATTACCATTGATCAAGAGCTGATGGAACAGGTGGATATCCTCCCCAATGAACGCGTTCAGATTGTCAATAATCATAATGGTGCGCGATTTGAGACGTATGTCATTCCTGGAAACCGAGGGAGTGGCACCATTTGTCTCAATGGCGCTGCTGCGCGTCTAGTCCAACCAGGTGATCAGATTATTATTATTAGTTATGCGATGCTGAGTGAAGAGGAAGCGAAAACCCATCAACCTAAAGTGGCTTTGCTCGATGAACAAAATCGGATTACATGTATGTTGGAGGAACTCCAAGGCATGGAAGTATAAGAGCCCCTCAAAAAGAGGGGTTTTTTTCTACAATTTTTCTTGAAAACAAGTTTGTAAAACAAACAGAATCTCCTTCAAAAAGAAACCCCAAAACATATGGATAAGGCCCCATACATGCTTTCTACGGAGATGGATATACTCCTAATAATGGTTGGATTGGGGGGTAGCAGATGAATCATCAACAATGGGCCGAGATTGTACAAAGTTTGATCGAAAAGATTGAGTCAGAATATGCATATAGTACGGATCAGATGCGAGAAGAATGGAAAAAGCAGCTTAAGCAGATTCAACGCACTTGTGAAGAGTTGCTGGTTACATGGGCAACGGTGGAAGAGAGTGTATCGAAAATTTTTCAGCAATATCCAGTATTGCTTCACGAAGAGGAAGATTTGATTGAAGAAGAATTTATGTTGGATGAATCTTCCTTACATCAGTTTCGCCAGGGACAAGGGTATTATGAATTGGCAATGTTTGATTCGGCTACTCCGCTGTTAGAACGTTTGATTCAAAGTGAACCTGACTTTCTATTAGGGCGTGTTTTTTTGGGGCTTTGTTATTACCAGCAAAATGAATGGAATGAAGCAAAATATCATTTCGAATTGATTACGAAGATGGCTACGTCAAATGAGTTTATTGGAATGGCTTATCACATGCTGGGATGTATTGCATTGCAAGATTCAACGATTCAGCAAGCGAAAAAACAGTTTGCAAAAGCGATTTCTATCTTTCCGGAAAATGAAGATTCATGGTTTAATCTGGCTGTTTGCCATTATCGGCTTCAGCAGTTCCAAGATGCAATCCCGCTGTTCTTTCAAGCGTTATCGCTGAATGGCGATGATTGGATGTCTATGTACTATCTTTCAAAGTGCTACCAGCATTTTGAGCAAAAAGAGAATGCAGCTTTTTGGCGTTTTGCCGCCTTGGAAAAGGTGAATCATCCTCGGGTCATCGCATCGATTGCGCAAGATCATGAAGAACAAGGCGAGTATGAAAAAGCGATCGGCTGGTATCGGCGGATGTTGGGACAGGATCGAAAGCAGCGAAGGGCTTTTCGCGGGATGGCTTGGAATTATTGGATGTTGAGGGATTCTGCTTCGGCTACGTGTTGGTTGAAAAAGGGGTTATCGCTTTTTCCTAAAGATCCCTACTTGTTGTCTCTTCATTTTTGGATGTTGTTGCAGAGAGGAAGGTTGGATCAAGGTAAGGAGTTCATTGATCGAATTTCAAGTCAGCAAGCCAGTCACTCGATCTGGCGTGCACTACTATCCTGCTTTTTTACACAAACAGGTGATATCGAACAGGCGATGGAGATCGCCGAACAGCTGATTCAGCAAGAGAAAAAAGCGGTTTCGGGATTGGGGCATTATCAAAAGGGGAGGATATTGTTAGAGATTGGGGAAACGGAACAAGCGATTCAAAGTTTTCAGCGGGCGAAGGAGATGGTTCCGAATTGGAAAGATCCGATTTTTTATGAAGGAGTTTGCCACCTCGTTCAAGAGAAACCGAGCCAAGCACGAGATTGTTGGGAAAAAATCGATTTTTATTTGTGAGGTGTTGTTTGTGCATACGATGTGGAAAGGCTATCTTAGTTTTGGTCTTGTCAATATTCCCATTAAGATGTATGCGGCAACGGAAGAGAAAAGGTTGCGTTTTCGGTATCTTCATCGGGATTGTCAAACCCCTATTCAATCTATTCGTATGTGCCCCAGATGCGAACAGGAGATTGCTTGGCATGAAGTGGTTCGAGGATACGAATATCAAGAGGGGCGTTATGTCTTGATGGAGAAAGATGAGTTAGAAGAGTTATTACCGGAAACAAGTAAAACCATTGAAATTATGGATTTTGTGAAATTAGAAGAGGTTGACCCTATTTATTTTAATAAAAGTTATTATCTAGGTGCTCAAGATAAAAACAATAAAGCGTATGCTCTCTTACGTGATGCATTAAAGACAACTGAAAAGATTGCGATAGCGCGAGTGATGATTCGCTCCAAACAAACATTGGCGATTGTTCGTGTCCATCAGAACTGTTTGATTATGGAGACGATCTTTTATCCTGACGAAGTGCGATCGGTCACACAAGTACCTGACCTCCCCGACAATCTCGAATTAACGGAGCGGGAACAGTCGATGGCGGTGCAGTTGATTGATCAACTCACAACGACATTTCGACCGGAAAATTATCAGGATGAGTATCGACAACTGTTAGAAGAGATCATTGAGAAGAAAGTGAACAATGAGCAGATTGTTGAACTGCCTGAACAAAAACCAGAAAAGGTCATCGATTTAATGGAGGCGTTGCAGGCGAGTATAAATGCAACGAAGCAAAAGCAGGTTAATTAGTCGCTTGCCAATATCGTAGATGTTCTTTGTAATTGGTTGGGCGTCTTTCCAATACCTTACCATGATGGTCGTAGTGATATTCATATTCTTGATAATGTTCGATCCGCCAATACCCATTTCCCTCCTCTTGGCTCACTGCAACGTGATCCTCTCCTACTCGTTCCATTTTATATTCGGTTCGTGCTTGAGGAACCATCGATTGTGAGGCAGAGGGGATGGCTTGCTCAATCGGGATGGATTGAGCGCCGATGATTAATGCTCCAAGCATGAGATTGATTCCGAGCAAACCAAGGATAAAAAATTGAATAAGGTTTCTTTTGTACATTGTGCATCAACATCCTTCTTTTATGTGGAGATCGAGACAATGTTTGTACATTTATAAGTATGATTGAAATAAGTGGACTAGAAGCAAAAAGTGCGTCAAATTCAAGAAAAGACGGATTGATGGCTTGATGGCGGGGATCTTTATCGGGAATGAAGATGCGATTTTTTGCGAGCATAACGAAAATAGATGATGGTGCCAAGTAAGATCCAAGTCCCAAAAGCAATCCAAGTGAATGTTTGAAGTTGCAACATCAAAAAGAGAGAGCAGAGTATGGCTGCAAGGGGGACATAAGGAACCCCAGGACATCGGAAACGGCGGTGGAGCTCTGGTCGTTGATATCGTAAAATAAGGACACTGAGTGAGACCATTGTAAAAGCAAATAAAGTGCCGATATTGACCAGCTGCGCCAAACGATCCAAAGGAAGGAGACCACCTATTATGCCTGCGATTAGACCAAAAAACCATGTAGCGTAAAAAGGTGTGCGAAAATAGGCATGTGTTTTGGAAAAGAGTTTAGGCAAGAGACCATCTCGAGACATGGCATAGGATATGCGGATTTGTCCATAAAGTAAAACGAGCAGAACTGTTGTCATGCCCAAAATAGCTCCTACATCGATGAAACCTGCAAGCCAATTTTGCCCTGCTTCTTCGAGGACTTTGGAAATCGGGTGATTAATTCCTTTCAATGAAGAATAGTGAGTGATTCCCGTCACAACTGCGCTCACAAGAATGTAGAGAAGTGTGCAAATAGCTAAGGAAAAAAGAATGCCTCTAGGGAGATCTTTTTGGGGATGCTTGGTCTCTTCAGCCGCGGCAGAGACTGCATCAAAGCCGATGAAAGCAAAGAAGACGATGGCACTCGCTGCGAAAATACCACTTGCTCCAAATGGTGCGAAGGGGATCCAGTGAGTAGGTTTGATATAGAAGATGCCGATTCCAATAAAGAGTAAAATGATCAATATTTTAATGATGACCATGATATTATTAATATGCTTCGATACTTTGATCCCCAGCGAGAGCAGGAAGGTGATCAGTAAGATGATAATGAATGCCGGCAAGTTAAATAAGCTTCCATCTTTTACGCCAGGAGCCGCAGTGAGAGACGTAGGTAGAGAGAGATGAAATCCTTCTAGAAGATGTTGAAAATAGGCTGACCAGCCGACAGAGACGGTGCTTGCAGCGAAGAGATATTCCAAAGTGAGGTCCCAACCGATTATCCAAGCGGGGAATTCACCCAATGTGACATAACTATACGTATAGACGGAACCAGATATAGGGATGGTCGAAGCAAATTCTGCGTAAGCAAGGGCTGCAAAGGCGCAAGTGATTCCCGCGATCAAAAAAGAAAGTGTCAGTGCCGGACCAGCCAAAAGAGCGCCTGTTCCCGTAAGTATAAAAATGCCGGCGCCTATGATGGCACCCATTCCTAAGGAGATTAAATCCCAGTGGGATAGGTTGCGCCGTAGACCGCAGTTCTGTTGGGTCTCTTTTTGGAGTTGTGATAAGCTTTTTTTTCTGAACAGGTTCATTATCATCCTCTCCTCTCTCTTTTAAGATAGTCAAGAGATGCAGAAGTTAGAATATTTGATATTCAAATAAAAAGGGAAAGGATAAAGAGGGGTAGGAGAGGGTGGATGGTTGTTTGTCTTATCAAAAAGAAAAGGTTGGGGAATACTATTTGTCACGAATTCGTTTCTTCCTTTTCTAAAACGAGGAAAAAGTATGGTATACTGAGAATGTATATCAATTTATATTTTGTATTATATGAGAATCGATATTATCAGGGGGTAATGCTCAAATGAATAAGGTAGTTGTTTTAGGAACAGGTCCAGCTGGACTCACTGCTGCAATCTATTTAGCCCGAGCCAATATGGAACCGCTTGTGATTGAAGGACCGGAGCCAGGTGGACAATTGACGACTACGACAGATGTAGAAAACTTCCCTGGCTTTCCAGATGGGATTTTGGGACCTGAACTGATGGATCAAATGAGAAAACAAGCGGAACGATTTGGAGCAAGATTTCAATCAGGTTGGGTGAATAAGGTAGACCTTTCCAACCGACCCTTTAAAATATATTTTCGTGATGGGGAATCCATTGAGTCTGAGTCATTGATTATATCGACGGGGGCTTCAGCGAAATTGTTAGATATCCCAGGTGAAAAGGAAAATATCGGACAAGGGGTCAGTACCTGTGCAACTTGCGATGGCTTTTTCTTCCGCAATAATCGTCTCATTGTAGTTGGTGGGGGAGATTCGGCGATGGAGGAAGCGATTTTCTTGACGAAGTTTGCGAGTGAGGTTCGTGTCGTGCATCGCCGAGATCAATTACGTGCATCCAAGATTATGCAGGAACGCGCCAAACAGAATCCCAAGATCCAATGGAGTTTCAACCGAACTCCCGTCGAAGTTGTGAAAGGTGAACATGGAATCACTGGTTTAAAAGTGAGAAATAACGAGACTGGGGAAGAAGAATTGCTTGAAACAGATGGAATTTTTATCGCCATTGGTCACAAACCGAATACCGATTTTCTTCAAGGTCAAGTATTGATGGATGAACTGGGATATATTCAGGTCAAACCGGGAACAACGCAAACGAGTGTAGAAGGGGTATTCGCTTGCGGAGATGTTCAAGATCGGGTCTATCGCCAAGCAATTACTGCAGCTGGAACAGGTTGTATGGCTGCGCT
>JANWJM010000051.1 GCA_025449475.1 Thermoactinomycetaceae bacterium | reverse complement strand
TCTCTTGCAGTTCCTCTTTTTATCCAATCCATTTTTATATCTTACACATATGTATCATCTGGGAGTATGCCACGTTATCTACCCAACCATAACGAAAACGGGCAGGAGTCGGATTCACTTCTGCCCGTTTTCGTTGATTAACTTTTTAATTTTCTTGACAGATCATGTGCTTGACAACCTGTCATCGAAAAATCAACATCTCGACCCACTTCGGAGACATGCTCCCAAAAAGCGGCGACATACATCAGTGGATTTTCGACACGTTTTCCATCTGCCAGAAAATACGTAATCTCTTCACCATCGTCATCTTCAAACGTAACATATGCTACCTGATAACGAAGTTTTCCTTGGCTCTGATCGATCACATCAAAATGTGCTTCATGGCTGATCTGAAGTTCGGTCAAAGATCGAACGATCTCTTTCGTCTCTGATGATTCCATGGGTGTATACAAACATCGGAATAACTGCCTATCCGGATCAATATGAAGGGATTGAACATACCCAAACTGGTGCAATTCCTGACGTTCAAGATGAATGGTCCCAAATAATAGTGCATCCGTATCTGACAAATATGTATCGAATAAGTAAGCAAGGTCTTCCGGAAACATCTCGCGTGCCGATTCTTGAAAATTAACAACGCTGCCATGGGTAAATACCATTATTTTATTCCCCTTTACCGTCTTACGAATGCACCTATTATACCGAAGCAACTTGCTAAAAACAAGGAATAAGCAGTGACAAAAATGTCACTGCTTATGCTAACCAAGTATGATGTTATCTGATAATGTTTCCGCTCAATTGTTGTTCGGCAAGAGCTACTAAACGTTTAGTAATCTCTCCTCCGACAGAACCATTGGCGCGAGAAGTAGTATCAGGACCTAATTGTACACCAAATTCTTGAGCAATCTCATATTTGAGTTGATCCAAAGCTTGCTCAGCTCCAGGAACAACCAAATTGTTGGTGTTACGTTCTTGGTTTTGATTTTGTGGCATGTTTACACCTCCTTTTCTTTTATACTCATAGCATGTGTCGAAAAACGGGATCGATTCGTAGGAAATTATGGATATAGAACTATATCTTACTTGCTGTCATAAACACTTTTTTGTTACATAAACATAACTATAGTCGTTAATGGAAAGGATTGAGTGAATGAAAAAAGATCAAATTCGCTATTGGTACCCATATGTAGGAATTTTTGATCCCTGCCCACCGATGAAGGTCAAAACATATATCGTTCCTCCCAATCTATTTATCGGCTTTCAACCACCACGGCTAAAACAATTTCCGGTAAGTGAAGCATTATATCGAGGAACGCTATGGCCTATATTCTACAGTCCTTATCCACCGAAGGTGATCCATCATGAATAAAGAGAAACAGTTTCAACATCTGCGCAAACTTCAAGAAGTGGACTTTGTACTTTTGGAACTCAATTTATATCTTGATACGCATCCGAACGATCATGAGGCGATGAAACAATACAATTATTATGCGCAAAAGAGAAAGAAAATTGCCTGTGAGTATGAAGAAAAATATGGTCCATTGATGAACTTTGGGCATAGTTATTTGCGCAAACCGAATGATTGGATAAAAAGTCCATGGCCTTGGGAAATATAGTGATAATATCGTGATGAACTCATGTGGATGGTTAAAAAGGCAAAAAAAAGACCTCTAGAATGAGGTCGGTGGTGGGAATTCGAGGGATCAATATGATTCTCTATGAAAGTTATTCGCCACAAGGTGTCGATTATCGTGTATGAAAAATATTTATTTTTTCGTGTATGCCTAAGTTCGCTGATAATCAGCGACTTTTTTATATGGACAGCCAAATGATAGACTTAGAAATCCAAGGCATTTGACAAATCACCAATCAAATCTTCCACATCTTCTAAACCAACCGATATTCGCACTAATCCATCGGTGATTCCTAGCTCTTCTCTCCGCTCTGCTGGAATGGAAGCATGGGTCATACGTGGAGGAGTAGAAATTAAGCTTTCCACTGCTCCTAAACTTTCTGCCAAAATAAAATACCGAACATTCTCCAATAGTCGGTCCACTGCCTGACGACTCCCCACGTCGAATGAAATAATTCCTCCAAATCCACGCGCTTGACGCGCCGCCAATTGATGACCGGGATGTGATGATAATCCAGGATAATACGTTTTCTTTACTTTTGGATGCTCGACCAACCAATGAGCGATGGTCATCGCATTACTCTCATGTTGTTTCATCCGAAGTCCCAATGTCTTGATCCCGCGTATTAGCAACCAAGAGTCCTGTGGTCCTAATACACCACCAATCGCATTTTGCAAGAAATGGATACGTTCGCCTAATTGTTGATCATTTACGACGACCAAACCGGCAACAACATCACTATGCCCTCCTAAATACTTGGTTGCACTATGAACCACTATATCTGCTCCATGATCAAGGGGATTTTGCCAATAGGGAGTAAGAAACGTATTATCGACAATCAATAACAAATCGTTCTGTTGGCAGAGCGAACTTAATGCACGGATATCCGTCACCTTTAACAAGGGATTGGTCGGTGTTTCCATCAAGATCGCTTTTGTATTAAAAGTGATCGCTGATTCTACTTGTGCAAGATCGCTTGTATCCACAAATGTATATTGGATGCCATGATTTCTCATCACTTGTTCGACAATCCGAAACGTCCCCCCGTAGACATCATCGCCCACAATGATATGATCTCCTTGATGAAAAAGGGATAACACGGTATGAATCGCTGCCATGCCCGATGCAAAAGCAAATCCACGAACCCCATTTTCCAAATCAGCAATCAGTTTTTCCAAAGCTTCTCTTGTCGGATTGCCTGTTCGCGAGTACTCATATCCTTTATGTTCATTCACACGAACTTGTTTGTATGTAGACACTTGATAAATAGGTACACTGACAGCTCCTGTGTGTGGATCTCCAAATACACCACCATGAATAATCTTTGTATCGAGTTTCATTTTCATCCTCCAAATTGATAAATATTTTTACTCAAATATCGTTCGCTACTATCTGGAAAAATAACAACGACATTGGATCCAGGCGAAGCTTGTTTGGCTTCTTGAATCGCTGCATAGCAAGCTGCCCCCGAAGAGCTTCCGACCAATAACCCGTTCTGCAATGCAAGTTCCTTTACACATCGAAAGGCATCTTGATCGCTCACAGTATATACATGATCAAGATACGATCGATCAAAAAATGGCGGAATCTGTTCCATACCAATTCCTTCCGTCTCATGCGGGCCGACTTTTCCACCATTTAAGATAGACCCTTCGGGCTCGACAGCGACCGTGATAATATCCTGCTTCTTCTCTTTTAAGAATCGGGAAACTCCCATAAACGTACCGCCAGTACCGACGCCGGCTACAAAAATATCAATTTTTCCGTCTAATTGTTTCCAAATTTCGGGTCCTGTCGTCTCATAATGAACTTTCGGATTGGCTGGATTGGAAAATTGCTCAGGAACGTATGCATTCACAAGCTGCTGACTCAATGCTTTCGCTTTTTGAATCGCACCTTTTATTCCTGCTTCAGTAGGTGTATGAACGACCTTTGCCCCCAATGCACGCATAAGAACTTGCTTTTCAACCGAAAATTTCTCTGGCACCACAAAGATCACACGATACCCACGATTGATGGCTGCAAGGGCTAATCCGATTCCTGTATTGCCAGCGGTTGGTTCAATAATTGTTCCTCCAGGCTTCAGCTTTCCAGATCGTTCTCCTTCTTCAACCAGTGCTACTCCTAAACGATCCTTTATACTTCCCCCTGGATTGGTATATTCCAATTTTGCGAAAACATTTACATGTTCGGGGATATCATGATGTTGAAGTTTCATCATCGGTGTATTGCCAATTAATTCTTTTACATCCCGGTAAACACCTAACACTTTTATCCCTCTTCTTTTATTGCTTCGCCACTTTATAATACAATAAAACAGATATGAATAGTTTGGTTGGCGAGTTATTTTTTATCATACCATAATCATACACTTTATCATCCCATGTTATGTGACCATCGACATTTATAAAAACAGAATTTCTCTCAAACCAATCCCTGATCTTCTTCGTTCATCGTTCTATGTTCATAAAAAACAAAAAACACCGCCTTCGGTGCTTTTTTCGATACTTACCAGTCTTCCATTTGGTATGAATAGCAGTTTTATTTCTCTCTCTGTTGCAATTTTTGAATTTTCTTTGAAGTCGTATTTGCCATCCGTTCATACATACGTCTTTCTATATAGGGATATGATCGATCTGCAGCTCTTTTCATTAATTCGCGATAATTTCTCTACAATTCTCTTATCCTATCGGAATTTTTACTCAAGGCAATTACTCCTTTATTTTTACTATTAATTTCCTCACTTTAGAAACCCCACATCTCATAACACGTTCGGCATCTACATACTCATAGCCTGAAATCTCTGTCTATTCTCGCAAATAAGGGAGATACAACGATTTATCGAATCTAAATAAGAAAAACGAACCAGCTGGTTCCGCTCAAAGCATTTGCCTTTTGGTTCGTTTCTTCTTATAATGGAGTGGACGGTGATCGAAGCCGCGTAAGCGCTCCGATCCTCCGTTTTAGTTTATTTGTCTAAACCACTACGGAGGGCTGTCCAAACCTGAGCCGTGTGGTTTAGTAGTTGTAAAGCAGTTGCTCCCAGATGTGGAGCAGCTGCTCTTATTATTTCTTCCGACAAGATTTGTAATGTTAACTTTAACGGATCCAGAAACACCTGATTGAAGATGATATTGAGGATGATAAACCCAAACAAGGTATTCATCCGGATCGCAAAAGTACTTTGCTCTGGAAACAACAGCTCTTTCAATAGCCATTGATCCAACTGTTTCAAGCCTGATGTGTCATACAGCCACTCTATGAAGTCTTCGCTCTTACCTCTAACCCACTGTAGAAAGGCACGGGGTTGACTAATTATAATGGTAAGCAGCAATAGAATGGCCTGACCGAATATCAAACCTTGTCGTCTTCCTATACTTCGCGATGAAACATGATTCTTACTCTGATTTGCATGTTGATAATAAACATACATGTGGATCATTTTATTCATATGCTCTCCTCCTTTGTTGTTAACGGAGGAGGTCTTCATCGCGCCACACGGTTGGTTTTTTCGCCACCGTCCACGTTATTTAGTTGTCAACGTACGCTTACCTATCAATAATAGGCTCAGATCGAAAGACGATCTGTCTCCGTTGGCATTGCTCATCCGATCAAATTGATCGCTGCTTCGCAAATACCGGATCAAGAGAAGCTCTTCTTGATCGAAGCAGATGCTACGGCTCATCCTGCATTTGCAGCTGCTTCGCCTGTAGCAAGTCCGACCGGGAATCTTTCGACTCAACCAGACATCAGACCGAAGCAGTATCCATTTTTATATAACCATACTTTCTTTTCTGATTCAACACAATCAACTGAATATTGGTTATTTACAAGATGGTGTAGAGGACAAGAGTCTATTCAGCATACCATGCATTTCGTTGGCTCAACCAACCGTGTACCTGAAATCACTCGACAAGTGGACCTCATAACAAGACAGAGGAAACGCTCCTTATAAGAATTTTTTTGGAAGGGATTAACTTTTTCATCCACCCACATAGCAGGTGGTTTTTTGTTGATCATACTTTATACTCAACTGGTTAAAGCCAACAATAAAACCTTCGGTAGATGTTCCAAAGGTTTAAATTCGATCCAGCACTTTTGTATTAAATTCCTCAATGGCTTCATATAACGCTTTACGTTGCTGACGTAAAGAAGCCGTATTTTCATACTCACCACAATCAACTTTCTCCCACCTCCGCATTTGCATATCATAAATCAGAAATGGACGATCCGAACGAAAATAAAATGTAAAAGTATTACCATCAAAATCAATTTTTAAGTTCCCTTTTTCATAGGGCTTACCAGATGTCAGTACCTCATACATCGCTCTTGATCGACTTTTAAGTAGTGTCTTTCGAATTTCTTCTTTGAACATAACTATCTACTCCCTTTTTTTTGGAGGGTGGTTTTAATGTTTTGAATATTCCTGAAATGACCTTATTACTAAAGTATTTCAACTCCATGATGGATGCAATCAAACCCTTTCTCCCAAGCTCGATATACGAGCGATTTTACCATCCAAGGCGGAGGAAAAAGTCTGCAATCTATTCATTTTGCAAAAATCCTAGTAGACTCACAGACTTTTATAAAATATTGCTTGGTTCATTCTCATGATGACCCATGATCGTTTTATCAAAAACTTCTTTGTTTCTGATTGTGTAAAAAATGACTTGATCTTCATCCGGATTAATGATCGTCTCCAATTGGTTTGTTAAATTTCTTAACTGTGCTTTTGTCAGCTGTCCCTCAAAAGTCGAATTTTGCACCCAAAACATATATTGACTAAAAATTTTCTTCACTTTTGCTACACGTTTTACATTTACATCGTATACACCTAATACATACATTTCTATCCCCTCTACCACCAGATTTTAAAACTTACATATTCTTTCTCTCCCAATAGATGCTTAATGAGCTTATAACACTCCAACCGAATCAACCTTCTGTAACTCACTCGCTTGTTTAACGATCGATGCTTGATGGTCGTATTTAACCGCTCAGAATAGTGAGCTAACACTTTTCTTTTGCCGTCATCATTTAAATAACAGAT
>JANWJM010000050.1 GCA_025449475.1 Thermoactinomycetaceae bacterium | reverse complement strand
TGGAGTCAGAATTGGCTTCATTGGTGGTTGAACGGATGCCGGCTGTCGAGATGGTACGAATGGTCAACTCAGGGACGGAAGCGACCATGAGTGCATTGCGTTTAGCGCGTGCCTATACAGGTAGAAATAAGATCTTAAAATTTGAGGGAAGCTATCATGGTCATTCGGACAGCTTATTAATCAAAGCTGGTTCAGGAGTCGCCACGCTAGGACTCCCTGATAGTCCAGGAGTTCCTCTGGAAACCACACAACACACAGTAACCGTACCTTATAATGATCTCGATCAGTTTCGACTTGCAATCGAACAGCATGGAGATGAATTGGCAGCTGTTATTATGGAACCCGTTGCGGGAAATATGGGAGTCATTCCACCCAAACCCGGGTATTTGGATGAGATTCGTCGTTTGACCGAAGAAAAGGGAATCGTACTCATCTTTGATGAAGTGATGACAGGGTTTCGAGTCGATTATCAATCGGCTCAAGGGCGTTATCATATTCGACCTGATTTGACAACAATGGGAAAAGTCATCGGTGGCGGTCTCCCTGTAGGCGCTTATGGTGGAAAGAAAGAGATTATGCAAATGATTGCTCCAGAGGGACCTGTATACCAGGCAGGAACACTCTCAGGCAACCCGATCGCGATGGCGGCAGGGAAGGCGACCCTGTTGGAAATGACTCTCGAACAGTATCAATCACTCGAAGAAAAAGGACAACGGTTGGAAGAAGGTCTCGCTCAAAATGCTAAGGATTGTGGTATCTCGGTTTGGATCAATCGCGTCGGCTCAATGGTCTGTCTGTTTTTTACAGAGGGTCCTGTGAATAACTATCAACAAGCACAGGCTTCCAATACAGAGAGATTTAAAGCCTACTTCCGAGCGATGTTGGAAGAAGGCATCCTCCTCCCACCGTCTCAGTTTGAGGGAATGTTTATCTCCACTGCTCATTCGGATGATGACATTGAACGAACCATTGAAGCCAATCGAAAAGCCCTCAAAAAACTTTAATGGAAGAGCACTCGCAAGAAGAGATTGCGGGTGCTTTTTTCATTGGTTCGAGGAACTATGTCAATGGAGTACTATATCAGTCCCTCGCATGCATATAGATAAGTACAATCGATTGTACTAAAAGGAGGAATCGGATTGACGGATCAAACCTTTCACCAACTCCGTTTTGATATTTGTGAGAATGTGCGGTTACATACTCAGCAACCCAGTATTAAAGAGTTATTAGAATTGGATCTTTATCCCGATGTAGAAATCAAAGATAAAGGAAACCATTTAAAGATTGAAGGGTTTTTACGCTTGAAGGGTGCTTATCAATCAGGAGAAGAATCGGAAGGGGACTCATTTGAAGGAGAAGACAGGCGAGAAGAATTGTCCTACATCATTCCGGTCGAAATCACATTGCCTGCTGATCGTGCAGAACTGGATCATATCTCAGCAGAGATTGAATCCTTTGATTATCAAGTTCTATCACCATTTGAGTTGCAGATTGATGCCATCTTATTAATTGATGGGTTAATTCCTGAGAAGCAGGGTGAAGAATCTGTAGATGAGCAAGAGATCCCCATGTTTTCGGGTTCTGAAGCATCGATTGAAACCAGCAGTTCAGAAAGAGCAGAAAGTGTGAACGAAGAAGAGGCAACAATTCCTGATCAAAAAGAATCGATGGAGGTCGATGATCACCCGATGCCCGAAAAAGATGATCGGGCTTCAGCTGAGAAGATCGAGGCATTTCCAGAAGAATCGGAAGTTGATCATTCACTAACAGAGGAAGTTGAAGAGTTGAGATCAGATGAGGACGAGCCAGTGTCGGAGACAGAGGACGAAATAGAACAGAATCAGGTCTCCATGGATGAGCAACTTGATGAGGAAATCGATCACAACAAGGAGGATTGGGCACAGTGGCTGCTCGGGGAAAAAGAAGAAAATTTCACCTCTATGCGAATGGTAATTGTGCAGGAGAACGATTCAGTGCAAGAGATTGCGGAGCGTTATGATATATCCCCTAGTCAGATTCGACAATTAAACCATTTGGATGATCGTGAACTGGAAAAAGGACAGATCATTTACATTCCCAATGAAGATGAGAAAGGAACCTCTTCACAACCGTAAGAAAGGAGTGTTTCAGGTTGAGTAGTACTAAAACCAAACCTTTCACCAAGGTGCTTCGTGCGTATGGATGGGAGGAGCCCTATCAGATTTATCGAAACAAGAATACTTGGCTGATTTCATGTCCAAAGGGAAAATTTTTTTTGAAACGTTCAAGGATTTCATCTAAGAATTTTACCCGTTTGCAAGCAATATTGGATAAAATACGATGGGATGGATACACCCAACTATTGCCTTTTATACATACAAAAAAAGGAGAAGCGATCGTTTCTGATGATCACGATCAGTGGTATGCCACTCCTTGGAAAAAAACGCGCAATCTTCCCTTCCAAGTCGACGAGCTGGTGCGCTCGTTGGCACGATTTCATCGTTTAGCAGAGCCCTATGTTCGCAATGAAACTGATTGGCAGACCACGATCGATCAAAATTGGATTCATCGTTGGCAAGAAAAACGAGAAAACATAAAAAAGGAAAAACAGAAAATCGAACAGGAAGAGTTTCCTTCTCCCTTTGAGTATAGTTTGTCAAAACACTACCAAACCATTGATCAATCCCTCGACTTTGCTATTCGGGGTATGGAAAAGTTTATAAGAATTGAAAAGGGTAGAGCTCCACGATATACATTATGCCATAATCGAATCCATCCCAGTAATCTGGTTTATGACCATGAGGATTTTTATTGGATCGATTTTGATCATGCTTCGCTCGATAGTCCTGTGCGTGATTTAGCCCTTTTTATCCATCGTTTTTCACATCTAAAAGCACCCAACGAGTTGTTGCAACTCTATGAACGGGAAAATCAACTTCTTCCAAAAGAAAAGAGATTATTGGCTTTGTATTTAGCCTATCCTGAACGAATATTAAAACGAATGAGTCAATATCGTGAGGGGATTACCATCTCCGAAGAACCCATCTCTCAACAACGATTGGAGAAAGAGATTGAAAAACTATCTGAGATTCAGCAATTAGTAGTAAAATTGTGGCCAAATCAAAAAGGATGAGTCGTGCAGAACCCTAAGCTTTTCTCCTGGGTTTTATTTTTTTGGCTTTTTCATCGATCCCCCCAGAATTCACCGATGGTTTCCTCTAGACAGATGGCGTTGAAAAGTAGAGAATAAGAGTGTAGATATGGATAAGAGAACAAGGAAGGGGATTATGATCTTGAATTTGGTTAAATCCATGGTAAAGAAAACATATCGTGGAATTTTATTTCTCTTATTTTTAAGCATTATGTTGATCTGCACCGTACTGATTATCACTTTTTTGGCGGATCCGGTTGGCATGTATGAGTATATTAAATCGGTGTTTGGTATTAGCAGATAAATAGAAAACCAATCGAAGGGGGCATTCTTCTCCTTTTAGTTGACTTGTACATACAATGTGTGAAAAAATGATGGCGTGAGTTTTTCGAGAGTATTCTTATCGAAAGGGATGAATCTGTTGTTTCAGACAATAGACGAAGCATTGAACTATTTACATGCGAAAAAAGATCAGATCAAGTTTGGCCTGCAACGTATGGAGTGGATGCTCGACCGATTAAATCATCCGGAACGCCGCTTGAAATTTATTCATATAGCTGGAACCAATGGAAAGGGCTCTACCGCTGCAATGATTGCCTCCGTGCTAAAAGCAGCTGGTTATGATACGGGTTTATTTGCTTCACCTCACCTAGTCAAATGGAATGATGAGATTCAAATAAATGGACAACCTATCTCAGATGAATCCTTTCTCCGTTGGCTCAATCACTTAATGCCCTTTGTGAAAGAAATGGAAGAGCAAGGGCTTGATACACCCAGCTATTATGAATTGTGGACATTGATCGTGATTTGTTATTTTGCCTATGAGGCTTATCCAGATTTTGTAGTTTGGGAAACCTTATTGGGCGGTAGACTGGATGCAACAAATGTTGTTTATCCGATTGTTACTGTGATCACACAGATTGGAATGGATCATAAAGAGTTGCTCGGCGACACCGTTTCAGAGATTGCAAAAGAGAAAGCTGCAATTATTAAACCGGGTGTACCAGTGGTTCGTGGTGCAAAAAATCCAGAAGCGCAAAAAGTGATCATTCAAGAGGCAGAAACGAAAAATTCTCCCATATACATAATAAATAAGGATTTTCATGTTCAATCCCAACAACAATCATCATCGGAACAGAAATTTGAGTTTTCCAACGTATTTCGAACGATTTCGGAGCTTGCCATTCAATTAATGGGGCGCCATCGATTCGATAATGCTGCGACTGCGGTGATGACCCTTGAAGTGTTGCGGCAATATTATGCAGCATTGATCGATGATGACCAACTGCGTCTAGGGTTATATGATACTACATGGCCGGGGAGATTGGAAAAAGTCAGTGACTATCCACTCATTCTTTTGGATGCAGCACATAATTTCGATGGAGTCAGAGCCTTAACAACAGCAATACAAGATCTTTATACATATGATCGACTTTTATTGTTGACCGCGATGATGCGAGATAAAGAAGTGGATGCGATGTTGGGGCAGCTTCTTCCGCTTGCGGATGAAGTGATTGCAACACAGGTATCGAGTCAAGAGAGAAGTTTATTGGCTGATGAAATTTCACAAAAAATAAAACAATTGCAACCCAATCAGAACGTTCAAGCGTTTTCCGATGCAGAAAGAGCAGTTGAATATGCGAAACGTGTGCAGAAAGATGGTGATCTGTTACTTGTAACGGGCTCTCTGTATTTTATCTCCGAAATTCGGCCGCTCTTTGTTGAATAAATTTGATATACAGCTTAGACTTGAAGGTTGGTGAATCCATTTTGGGGAAAAAAGAACATATTCACTTTGTAGGTATTGGCGGTTATGGAATGAGCGCAATTGCTCGGGTCATGATCGAGTTGGGATATGAGGTATCAGGATCCGATGTAGCAGAGAATCGTTTGGTCGAAAATTTGAAGGAGCGAGGAGCTAAAATCACAATTGGTCATGCCGCCTCAAATGTCAATGGCGCAGATACTGTGGTTTATTCGACGAGTATCGCTCCCGACAATATTGAACGTGTGACGGCTAAACAAAGAGGAATTGAGACGATTCACCGTTCCAATATGTTGGCTCGGTTATTAAATAAGAAAAAAGGTGTTGCCGTAGCAGGAGCTCACGGAAAGACAACCACCTCCTCGATGATCGCTCAAACATTAGAGATTTGTAATGTCGATCCTACGTATATTATCGGTGGAGAAATTGTGGGACTCAAAGGAAATGCAAAAGCCGGTAAGAGTGAATACGTTGTAGCAGAAGCCGATGAGAGCGATGGAACCTTTTTGGAGTATTATCCTTATCTAGCGGTTGTCACCAATATCGAAAAAGATCATTTAGAGAACTATAACGGCGATTTTAATCAATTAATTCAAGCTTATCGGAATTTCTTAAGCCAGGTTAGACCGGATGGAACGGCGATCCTTTGTTGGGATGATCCCTATGTTTGTGAGATGGTTGATCAAGTAAAAGGAAAAGTGATCACCTATGCATTGAATCGACAAGCGGACTATATGGCGACAGACATCATTGAAAACGAACGGGAAATCTCTTTTACAGTGATTCATCAGCAAAAAGAATTAGGAAAAGTGACATTGTCGATACCTGGACATCATAATGTATCAAATGCACTGGCTGCGATTATCGTTTGCTTAGAGATCGGGGTTCCTTTCTCGAAGATATCGGATGCGTTATATACGTTTCAAGGAGCCAAACGAAGATTTCAAGTAATTGGTGAAGAGAATGATATTCTTGTCATTGATGATTATGCTCACCATCCCACAGAGATCGAAGCGACATTGCGTGCAGCGAAATCGCTAAATAGACGAATTACTGCGGTTTTTCAACCACAACGTTATTCCCGTACACATCTTTTGATGGAGGAGTTTAGTCGAGCGTTTCAACAAGCAGATGAAGTGATTATTCATACCATCTACGCCCCACCCGGTGAACAACCGATCCCAGGGGTGACAGCTGAAAAATTAGCTGACTTAATCAAAATCAATAGCAATCCGCACACACGATTTATTGAAACCAAAGAAGAAGTTGTTCAATACTTGCTCGAACATATTCAGCCTGGGAATGTTGTGTTAACAATGGGTGCAGGAGATATTTGGAGAGTCTCTCATGAATATGTTAAATTGCTAGAACAGAACAAATAGACATACCATTCGCTGTTATTTGAAAACCATCTTCAACGAAAGGAAGATGGTTTTTCAATTTGGTGAATAAATGTTTCGGTTCATTGTATATGATGGTCAATATGATAAGTTAGTATAGAGGTGATCAACATCATGCAGGTAAAATGGTATATCTGGATTGTTATTTCAATCTTTGTTTTTATCGTCGGGGGATGCAATTCAACGGAACCTCCGCAAACGGAGAATCGGCAGGAAGTCACGCAAACAGCGAGCAACGATGTCACTTCTCTAAATTGGCGGATTCCTGAATTTAAAGCGGTGGATCATACCGGAAAAGCATTCACGCATAAAGATGTACAAGGGGATCTTTGGTTGGCGGATTTGATTTTTACCCGTTGCAATACCGTCTGTCCACCCATGACCGCAAATTTATCCAAGGTACAAAAGGATTTAAAAGAGCAGGGAGTAGATATCAAAATCGTTTCCTTCAGTGTGGATCCAGAGTATGATAAACCTGAAATATTGACCGAATATGCAAAGAAGTATCAAGCCGATCTCTCCAATTGGTATTTTCTGACGGGCTATACCTATGATGAGATCAATCAGTTTACGCAAACCGCTTTTAAAGGGGTCTTGACCAAAAGCAAAGGACCTTCACCTGAGGTCCCGATCATGATCAACCATTCAACCCGATATTATCTGATCGATGGAGAGGGAAAAGTGAGAAAGTTTTATGATGGATTACAACCAGATTCCAAAAAAATCGCAGAAGATATTCAGCAGCTACAAAATAAGTAGGTGATTATGGCGGATAGAAACCTGTTGGTTTCTTTTTTTGTTGTTGGCTATGAGGCAAATAGAACCAATGATACGTGGCAATAAACAATCCACCCAATAGAAAAAGTCCCCCTCCAAACCACCATTTTGAATGCACAAACCCCGCGATTACGGAAAGAAAGACACTCTGAAGTCCCAATAATGTCAGAGAAATTTGGGTAAGCCCGCTTTCCGTTGGCTTAGGGTAAAGTGCGATCCAAAGGGGATATTGATCCCGATTCGTCAATGTTGAAAGATGAATCGCTGTTAAGATAAGGCTGAAAATGTATAGAAAAAGCATGAGATATGGATTGGGCAAGAATACCATAAGAACCGAAGAGAAGATGAATAGGCGAAGGTAAGGATAGAGATATTCATCATCTCTTAAAAAACGACGCCAATAGAGATAGGAAAAAACAGAAGGTCGCCTTTCAAAGCGTCGTAGGAGATTTACCAATACCTTTCGTTGCTTGATCACCGATTTTTTTCGTGGTAGCTCCATAAACCAACTTGCCATACTGTTATAAAATGATACTCTTTTTTGTTCCAAGTGAATCATTAAGGTCCACGGCCATGGATAAAAGGGAGTGGACCTGCGAATCCATAAAAGAAGCACCAGAAGCATGACGCTGGAAAAAGCGAATAAGATCCACCATTGTTCCAATAATGCATCGATGCATAGGAAATGAAAGCAGAAGAGCCCCCATTGTATCCACTTGTGCTCGACGGTCAGAAGATCCCAGCAAATGCGTGTATAGATCATTTGATAACCCATGATCAACAAAAAAAAGAGCAAAATCATCAATGAGTTTGTCAAAGATCGAACCAAGAATGGGTATAGAAGGATAAGAATCAAACTGATTCGAAATCCATGAAAGAGCCGGTTGTAACGAAGGCTGGCCTGGAAATATGGCTTAAGTTTGTGTTCCATCGGAAGAAGGAAAAGGAGATCCGGTTTTTGAAGCCAGGTGCGAAAAAAGGAGAAGGTAATCGACCAAGCAATGCATCCGGCAAGGATCGGGTTGATCGGAAATGATGGATGTAACAGCTGGAATAGCTGTCTATAACCCGCATATAGTAGGATCAACAATAGACCGACCAAGATCGGAAATCCACTACTGCTTGAGATCAATCGCATGATTCTTAGTGCTTGGATCCATGAATGATTTCTTCTCTCTTGAAACAAGTGATCAACTGTTTTCATTTGATTGGCGTGGAACCCTCGATCTTTGTCTGATCTAGGAGCGTAGGCCATTCCCTCCTTTCCGTCAATGTTCACTGCGTGATTGCAAGAAATAACGCTTCAAGTGAACTGTTTGGTTGATTCAGTTGTGTTCGGATTTCATCTAGACTTCCTTGTATCAGTATTTTTCCATGATGTAGGAATAGGAAACGATCGCAGTATTTCTCTGCGATCTCCAGTATGTGCGTCGATAAGAGGATGCCAGTCCCTCTTTTTTTTCGATGTTCAAGTAACTGAAGAAGCTGTTGCATGGCTAAAGGATCAAGACCCATAAAAGGCTCATCAATCAGAAGAAAATCAGGTTCAATTAAAAAGGTAGTGATCATCATTAACTTTTGCTGCATCCCTTTTGACATCATCTGTGGAAACCAGTCTCGTCTTTTTTCCATGTGAAAAAGTTTGAGTAACACTTCGCCTCGTTCTTGGAGTTGTTCGTCTGTAAGATCATAGGCGTGAGCAGTGAGTGCCAGGTGTTCCCAAAGCGTCAGTTCCTCGTAAAATTGTGGACTTTCAGGAATATACCCCAAACGCTTTCGAAAAAATGAGGGATCTTCTTCTAAGGTTTTTCCGTGGATCGTAATCGTTCCTTCCAGAGGTTGCAAAAGACCTAAAATATGTTTAATTGTCGTGCTTTTCCCTGCACCATTTAATCCGATGAGACCGACCATTTCGGACGGATTTACATGGAAGTTTAATTGATGGATCAACGGAATGTTGGAATAACCGCCTGTAAGATTTCTTACTGAAAGCATGGGATCGCCTCTTATTCACATTTGATTGCCTCCTTGTGCGATCACATGGAGTCGACGAGGAGGCATCAGAAAGCTTGGTTTTGTAAATGTTTCAAGCAAAGCAAAAGGTACTTCCTATTATGAAGAAATGGAGCGCATTGGTCAAAAAGCTTATGGAAAGGAACGAGCAAAGACTTAGGTTTCAGCTTTGTATCTGTTTGGCAACATGAAGCAATCTTTGGGTCAACGCTTGTTTTTTAGGCAGTTGTTTATCATGAATATCTTCTACAGTCTCTTCAATGATTCGAATCGCTTGAAGAAAATAGAAAATGGCTTCTGGTGAATCCAAGATCTTGATCATTTCTTCACAATAGGCCTCGATTTTTTTGGAGTTGAGTGGAGGATGGTCTTTCTTATTCACCACATATTTAAGTAACATCAACAGCTGAAAAGTGAATTTTCGATATTTATAATCGAGATTTTTATTACGAAACAGATACTCCAATTTATAGAGCGCAAAAGCGGAAGTATAGTAAGGGATCAATTGATGTCTTTCAACAAAATATTTCCCTTCAATTTGATCGATTAATTTGCCAAAGTAGGCTTTGGCAAGATGCGGCAGATTTAAAAACATTGCTGAAAAACTTTTGATTTGATCACGAATATTGACAATCCGTACCTTTTCAATGTCGTTGTTATAGGCGTATTGATCACTTCGTCGTTCATAATAGAGACGTTGGCTCTTTTTTGTAAAAGTATTGTAATACTCTTCCAGGCGTTTTTGGAAATCGGAAAGTGCTAATAACTCCTCACGCTCCACCTCGGTTTGGTTATTGGTTGCTTTGATCAGCTCATTGGTAATGGATTCATCTTCTGTGGCAATAATCTTTACGGGTATACCAACTTTATCGATATGGATTCGATCCAAGTTGTAATAAATCACATGGCTGGTTTGACACCCGTTGACAATTTGATAATCTCTGAGCCGAAAAGTATTTCGAGATTGTGTAATATTTTTGGCGACAATGGTGATGCCATTGTTCAAAATGACGAGTTGTTCAGGGTGGGCTGATTGCAATGTTTGAGCAATATCGGAGTTGACGGGATTCGATTCTCCTTTAAAATCACGGACATTGTCATAAAAAACGCCTTTTTTTAAATCGCCTGCTTGATCGACAATCAGTTTTTTAAATTCATGGAGCGGAAGATAGCCAATATAAGCTTCTTGGATTCCTTCGATTTCCGGAATTAGCACATGATGGTCAAATTGGATCTCGGCAGTTGGTTGTCTTTTGGTCTGCTGATAATATTTTTGTAGTTCGAGAGCTCCTACGTATTCCATCTCGATTTGATCCGTAATATGTAAATCAGTCAATTCCTTGATGATCTCATTCCTGATGGTTTCAAGTCGCCCTGTTTTATTCGCGTAGTAAGTACCTGTCGTAACATAGTATAGTTTTATGGAGATCGCGCGAAAGAGATGGTAATGATCCAGTATATAGTTAAGAATGTCTGCTTTATCTTCGAGCTGCTTATTTTGTGTCAATTGTGGTTCCGGGCTTAAAAAGTCCTTTACACCACGCCAAAACTTTAGGATTTCCCCTTGTTCAAATTTATCTGAGCTCTTCGCTTGGACAAAGATAAATTTGATTTCAGGCAAGGTGTGATATTGTTTGGCGAGGGTATCGATTGTTTCTACACTGTCAATCACATGTCCTCCAGCAATAATGCCTAACCCATCAATTCCACAATCATTTTTACCGCCTACCGTAACTTCTTGGATCTCCAACTGATCGCCGCTGACAAATTGCGAAATAATGGAGTAGCAACAAAACATCTCAAACAGTTCATATTCATGATAGTTATCGAGGTGAAAGTTGTCCCGATAATCGGTCAGTTGTCGCTTGATAATTCGGTCCTTCATCGTATCACCTTTTTAGTGATTGGTAAAAGTCAAACCAATTTTTAATCTTTGGCGTTTGCGTCGATGTCGATGTGGAAGAGTTTGCTTGTATTGCATTTGTTTTGCGGGTCGCCAGCGAAAGAGATTGTGCGATTTCAATCAGTTCTGACTCGGGTCTCGTTGCGATTTCGACAAGAATGTTGCCAATCAGATCAAATCGCGTTTTATTGCCCAATTTTTTGAGTCGAGGGATCTGTAAGCACTGGGCAAAACGTAGAAGATCTTCTTTTTTAGGAAATTTTTTAGGATCATTTAAGTATTGGGGCAATAATGTTAATAGTTGGCTGCGTAGATCTTCTGGATCGTTTACCTCTGGACTTTGTTTTTCAAGCGTTAGACGGAAGAGCTCATCTTTCACTTCTTCCCATTGTTGTCGATTCACTTGAAACAGATCGGAATGATTTTCTGTGTGGATGGTTAACTGATCCAATAATTCAATAAGCAAATGGATCAAGGATTTTGTGCTGGTATTCATTGAACTCCCACCTTTCGTGCAAATTCACTCGAAATCCGTTTAATTTCTTCTTGGATCAGAACATTTTTCATGTTCAGCATAAATTGATTTCCTACTTTTTTTTGCTTAGTGTGAACGGCTCTGGAAATCTCCGTTCGTTTTTTCAATTCTTCTTTAAAAAGATATTTTTCGTAGCCCCATTCTTTGAGAAGCTGATAAGTATCTCGATAAACATTGAGGTGCGGTTGAACTTTTGTTAAGAGCAAACCCAACAGTACAGGCTTGTCAACCTGTTGCTCTTTTTTTAAGTTATGAACGACGGTCAATAGTTTGGGGATGCCATCGATCGCCATGGGTTCCACTGTCGAAGGAACTAAAAAGCAATCAGAGCTAAGCAAGGCAAGCGTCGTATAACCAGATGGTGTGGGCGGACAATCAATTAGGATAAAGTCATAGGTCTCTTTTAAGTGATACTTGTCAATATACTCTTTTAAGCGGAATGGATGATCGTCCAGTTGCTGATAGATTAAATTCTGATGAGATGGAATCAGGTGAAATCGTTTAGTAAACGGAAAGATAATTTGTTCATTGGCATGATCGCGGTCAAATAGAGCGAGAAGTGTGTTTTCAGGCTTCATCACGTGAGCAATTTGATCATTCTCAAGAATATATTCGGTGGCACTTGCTTGAGGATCAGCATCAATGAGTAGAACCTTTTGTTGATATTCCATCGCCAGCGTATAACCGATATTAACAGCTGTGGTTGTTTTTGCGACACCGCCTTTCATATTCATAAAGGCGATTACCTTCCCCATGGTATTTCCCACCTTTTCGTAATTTTGTATATAATAATCATAGTTCGATTCTAAAATCAATGACTATTTTGTAAATATATTAATAATACCATTTTGACAGCGAAATCAGTAAAGAACGATTTCCGGAGCAATCACCCCTTTGCATCCTTACCAACGCTCGAGGCAATGTTCGGTATCGATTGACAAACATTCGTTCTCTTGGTAAACTGACAACCATAGATGGAAAATATAACCTTTATTTCCAAAAGACACCGATGCGTGAGAGGAGAAAAGTGGATGTTGGGGATGGTACTGCTGGTCATGTTGGGAGTAATCATTTCTTACTGGATTCCATCTTGGGCCGTTTTATCACAGAAAGGGATACTATTGATTCATCGAAAATGGCGATGGTTGATGATCGGGCTGTTCTTATTCTTTTCAACATTATCTTGGTTGAGATGGAAGACGAGTATCGAATTCTATCTATTTGTTCCTTGTTTATTGATTCTGTTGTTGATTGCGATGACTGATTATTGGTTCGGATTGATCCCCAATATTTTTACCTATCCCGCTGCCATCGCCTTGTGCATTGCTCGTTGGTGGATTCATCCTCAGTTATCCGTTTATTATTTTATCGCCATGATCGTGGGCGGATTAAGTGTCTTTTTGATCGCGATCATCACTAAGGGGATGGGAATTGGCGATGCCAAGTTAGTCGGTCTTGGGGGCTTAATGGTTGGAATTCCTGATATCTTGCTCGCATTTTGGTTAGCGACAATCAGCGGGACGATTTATATTGTTTATCGCTGGATGATTGGTAGAAAGATTCAGAGAAAGGATCCTATCCCATTCGGCCCACATCTCGCTTTAGGAATAGCCTTGGCTTATACCTCAAGTGATTTGATTTACAGGATTATGCGTATTGATGGTTCTATCCTTTCTATCATGTCATAAGCTAATATCAACAGATTGTTAGAAAGGAAGGAATCGAATGGAACCAAAGATCGCCATCTTCTCCAGAGATAAAAAGAAGAAAATATTGTTACCCCCCGCCGATCCATCGCCGCCAGTCCCAGTCGAATCACCTTCGCTTGATCTTGTGTCAACGAGCAAGGACAAAGAAAAAAAATCAACCCAAGAATCGCATTGGCGCTCTTCTGCGATTCAACCCATCAATAGGAAAAAAAAGCGAAACAAACAGGAGATCATCTCGATGGTATTATCCATCATCGGGGCGATTATGGTTGGTGTCATTATGGGAGCTTCCATTCTATCCATTTTCTTTACAAATGAACCGACTTATTCGAAAAACAGCATTGATTCACATTTATATTTTCCTCAAAAGAATGAACATCAAGCCACGCATCAGCCATTAAAAGTCTATCGATTACAAGCAGGTATTTTTCAGCATCAAGCCGGTGCGGAGAAGAAAATGCTTGCTCTTCGAAAACAAGGATTCGCTGCGGTAATGTCAAATCAAGCTCCTTATCGGATCTATTTAGGCGTAAGTGTGGATCAAAAGGGAGCGATTGCACTTGCGAAGGATTATCAAGAAAAAGGGATCAAGGTCTATATCAAAGAAGAGACAATCCCCGTTCAAAAGCAGATCGACCAAGCCCTTTTATCTTCCATTTTTCAACGGAGTAGATGGATATTTCAAGAATTAAGCCAACTATCGGTTCAGGGGATTTCCCGACAAGATCAGGTTTCATTACAACCAAGTCCGAAGTTAAGTGAGGAGTATCAACGGCTACTGGAAGAGACACAAAAATTAGGGAATCAATTATCAAAAGAAGACAAGGAAAAATGGTCGAAAATGATTCAAGCATTGGATCAAGCTGTTCATAGTGTGAATGAAGCGAAGCTCCATCCTAACTCTGCTTTAATGTGGAAAATCCAAGAGGGATTGGTTCGATATATTAACAATTATGAACAGTTGGTAAATCGGACTGGATAAAAGTGATTTTCTTAAAGGTTGTTTTTTGCTACACTGGTAGTGCAGTTTGTTGAGTAGAATGAGTAGAAAGGCAGTTATACATATGACCATTAAGTTGGTTCTAGCTTCCGGATCACCAAGAAGAAAAGAATTACTGACGCAATTAGGGCTTTCTTTTGAAACCATACCGAGCAATGCGGATGAGTCATTAACTCACTCCATCTCACCGGAGGAGACTGTTCAGGAGCTTGCTTTTCGAAAAGCGAAGAGTATTGTGGATCGAGTGGATCATGCCCTTGTGATAGGTGCGGATACTTTAGTGGTATGTGATCAGGAAGTATTGGGAAAACCCCAAAATAAGGATGAAGCTGCACAGATGTTGACCCGATTGCAAGGGAGATCTCATCATGTGGTAAGCGGTATTGCTTTAGTGGAAGTGATCAATGGCGAGATTAAAAGGGTGGATACAAAGACCCAAAAAACAGTTGTTTGGATGCTACCTTTAAGCCAAAGTCAGATCAACTGGTATATTCAGACAGGAGAGCCTCTAGATAAAGCGGGAGCATACGGGATCCAAGGAATCGGGGCTTGTTTCATCGATAAAATCGATGGGTGTTATTTCAATGTGGTTGGCATGTCATTACCTCTACTCAATCAAATGGTAGCTCAGATGGGTTATCAGTTATTGGTCCATTTTGCAAAATAAAAACAATCTCAACAAGATGAGCAGCCAGAAACTTTGGGAGAGAGGATAAAATGGTTGGAAATCAGTTGATGTTAAGAGATGTACCTGAGGAAGAACGTCCGCGCGAGCGAATGATTCGACAAGGGCGCGAACATTTGTCCAACGTTGAATTAATCGCTTTGCTGCTACGGACGGGAAGCATGGGCGAATCGGTTATGGCGTTGGCTCAGCGCGTGTTATCCCAGACGGGTGGGCTGAAAGGAATCGCTCATCTCTCTTATCATGAGCTCACACAAATCCATGGAATTGGTCCCGCCAAGGCAGTACAGATTTTGGCAGGGATTGAATTGGGACAACGATTAATGAAAGTTTTACCGGATGAAAGATATGCCATCCGTTCTCCTGAAGATGCGGTTCAACTGGTCATGGAAGAGATGCGCTTTTTGCAGCAAGAACATTTTGTTTGCATGTTTCTCAATACGAAGAATCGGGTAATTGAAAAAAAATGCATTTTTATTGGTAGTCTTAATAGTTCCGTGGTTCATCCGAGAGAGATTTTTCGGGAAGCCATTCGATGCAGTGCTGCGGGGGTGATCTGTGTTCATAATCACCCAAGTGGTGATCCGACACCGAGTCAAGAAGATTTAGAGATTACGAAACGATTATACAATGCGGGAGAAATGATTGGGATTGATTTAATTGACCATCTCATTATTGGCGATCAACTGTACTATAGTATGAGAGAAAAAGGGCTAATACCTGGGAATAAATAGAAGGGAAAAGTGATGATCAACCATCTCGTCAGTTTTCTCTTTTTTTTCGATGGAACTGTAAAGTCTCAGGGAGAAGGAAAATGAAGGAAAATCACGAAATCTTTTAATTGATGGGGTGACGTTCAGGATGGTAAACGGTGTAAAACCAGGCATCACAATCAAAGGAACAAAAGATGGACTTCTTTTTTATCTCGACGATTCTCGCCCCTTTTCAGATATATTGAGTGAATTGCGACACAAGTTAGAAGATGATCATGCAGCGAAGATATGGGATGGCCCTGAGATGAATGTATTGATTAAGTTAGGGAAGCGACAGATTACCAAATTGGAAGAGATGGCACTTCGGGAACTGTTCGCGTCCCGTAAGAACCTCATCATCAAGCATTTTGAATCAGATGGAAAACCTTATTTACTTGAGCAAGAATCCGAGATTCAGATGCGAGTGGGGACGGTTCGTTCAGGTCAAATTTTTTCTTTTGAAGGCAATATTCTTTTTGTAGGTGACATCAATCCAGGCGGTGTCATTCGCTCTACCGGTGATATCTATGTATTGGGAGCATTGCGTGGATTGGCTCATGCTGGTAGCCAAGGGGACCAACAAGCGATTATTGCTGCTTCTGTTTTGAAACCAACCCAACTACGAATTGCAGATGTGATTTCACGACCTCCCGATCGCTGGGATGAGTCAGAAGTAGGTATGCGATTTGCCTATTTAGTGGATCATCAGATTGCCGTAGAACGATTGGTTCATCTCAGTAAGATTCGCAGCGATAAAGAATGGAAGGGAAACAGATAAGCTGTCCATCGTACTTTCATGGAATAGAGAAACGGTAGGATTAGAAGGCTATGTCTTTTAGTGAAGGGTGGGATACAATGGGAGAGAGTATAGTGGTTACATCGGGAAAGGGCGGGGTTGGAAAATCAACAACTTCCGTTAACATCGGCACTGCTCTTGCCTTATGTGGAAAGCGCGTTTGTCTTGTGGATACAGATATTGGATTGCGCAATCTTGATGTTTTGATGGGATTAGAAAACCGAATTATCTATGATATTATTGATGTGATTGAAGAGAGATGTGATTTGAAAAAGGCATTAATTAAGGATAAAAGATGTAATGATCTTTATCTCCTAGCGGCTGCTCAAACCAAAGATAAATCTTCCATCACATCGAATCAATTGCGTAGAATTATTGCTGAGCTGAAAGATGAATTTGACTATGTGGTTATCGATTCACCAGCAGGAATTGAGCTTGGTTTCCAGATTGCTGCTGCGGGAGCAGATCAGGCAATCGTAGTCACAACGCCCGAAAATGCCGCTGTTCGGGATGCGGATCGTGTCATTGGGTTATTGGAAAAGGAAAAATTACCAACTCCTAAACTGATTATTAATCGCATCAAAAGCCATCTGACCAAAAATGGCGGGATGATGGATGTAGATGAAGTCGTAGCTGTCTTAGCGATTCACTTGTTGGGCATAGTCCCAGATGATGAACAAGTGATACGAGCTGGCAATTTGGGTGAACCGATCGCGTTTGATAATAGTCCCGCTGGAAAAGCTTACCGGAATATCGCCAAACGCATTCAGGGAGAGATGGTTCCGTTACTCGTATTGGATCGGGAAGTTAGTATGTTTCGACGAATGAAAAAATGGTTTGGCTTTGCTTAAGCATCTCCGCTGTTGAGCACTTTCATGACGGGAGTGCTCTTATTTATTTTGTCCGAAAACGGATGAATATCTGCTCCTTCTTCCTCATATGTTGAGAGAGAAGAACGTAGGACAAGGTGTGGTGAAGAGATGTATGAGTGGGGACAAAATATAAAAAAGCGACGCGCCCAACAAATTCGGTCGATCCAGCAAGGACAGTTGATCCATCCAGAATATCCAGTTTCAAAAGAATGGGAACTGCCTGAGGGAACCGCATTCTGGAAATCGCCATCATCGAAGAAGAGGAGCTCTCATAAATGGATACGAAAACTTACCATCCAGTCCATTCTTTCATTGATGTTATTTGTCGTTACCTATCTGATCTTTCAGAATAACTCAACTCTCAGTGATCAAGCACAAGAATTTGTGACTGAAGTGATGAGTCGCTCCTTTCATTTTGAAGAGATGACCGCTTGGTATCAAGAGAATATTGGAACAAACCCAACCATTCTTCCCGCCTTTCGCCCAGAAGAGAAACAATCATCTATCTGGATTTCTCCTGTCGCCGGTAAAATCGTTCTTCCTTTTAACGAAAAGCGCAATGGAGTGGTCATACGAACCCCCCAAGATGCAAAAGTGGTGGCTCCAGCCAATGGGAGGGTGATTTTTGTAGGGGAGAAAGAAGGAATCGGACGCACAGTGATCTTACAGCATGAAGATGGGAAACGCACTTGGTTAAGTTTGTTGGACTCCTATGATGTCAGCACAAAACAACAAGTGAAAAAAGGTGAACCAATAGGGGTTGCTGGTTTGAAATCGGGGCAATCGTTGGTATATGTTGCGTTGCAGCAAAACGGAAAATTTATCAATCCCACTGAAGTGATTCCCTTTGACTAAGTATCCGTGGCAAGGAATCCCAATCAAGATTCATCCTCTTTTTTGGGGGATCATTAGTCTTTCTGTCTGGACGGGTTATTTTACGGAAATCATGACTTTATTTGTCTTGGTAATTATTCATGAAATGGGGCATGTGACTGCCGCTTGGTCATATGGTTGGACCATTCGTAAAATTGAGCTTCTTCCTTTTGGGGGAGTCGCCATCATGGATGAATGGGGAAATACAAGTGTTAAGGAAGAAATCGTTGTTGCCTTGGCAGGTCCGTTCCACCACATCTGGATGATTTTACTTAGTTATCTTTTTTATTTGTTGGGTTGGTGGAATCAAGAGTGGACCGAGTACTTTATCAAGGGAAATATGATCATTGCAACTTTTAATCTGTTGCCGATTTATCCATTGGATGGCGGTCGAATTTTGCAATCGCTTTTAAGTTATTGGATTCCGTACCGTAGCTGTATTTTATATACTTGTTGGTTCAGTTTATTTCTGTCGTTCGGTCTCGTCCTCCTTTCGGTTGTGATACCTGGCATTCGGGTTCATCTACCCCTTCTTTGCATTGGTTTATTTTTATTTCTATCTAATATCCATTTCATCAAAAGACAAAGGTTTCAATTTTTGCGTTTTCTACTCCACCGCTTGCATCATGGCATTCCAGAATCCGTCCCTTTATATAAGATCTCCGTATCAAAAAATGAACATTTGCCCAACGTAATTAAAAAGTGGTATCGCGATCGCTACCATGTCCTCGAAGTGATGGATTCACAAGGAAAAGTTATGGGGTTGCTACCGGAAGAAAAAATGCTTCAATCCTACTTTAACCGGGAATGGTACCAAATGAAGGAGTTTGTTCGATAGATTTTTGACAAATCCTTAGTTTTTTGTTAAAATACCCGATGTGTCAAAAACGTAAAGATTGTACCGCACGAATCAGGGTGGAAAAGAGGGTTCTCCTTTCCTGTTTCGGCGAGTCTCTATTATAGGAGGAGAAAAATGTACGCATTAATCGAGACGGGTGGCAAGCAATACCGAGTGGAAAAAGACCAAGTACTTTCCGTTGAAAAACTCCCTCAAGAAGAGGGCGAATCCATTACTTTTGAGAAAGTATTGCTTGTGAATCAAGATGGTGAAGTGAAAATAGGCACTCCTTATGTACAAGGAGCTAAGGTTACTGGAAAAGTAGTGAAGCATGGGCGCGGAAAGAAAATCATTGTTTTCAAATATAAACCAAAAAAGAATTATAAACGGAAAAAGGGTCACCGTCAGCCATTCACACAAGTATTGATTGAAAATATTGAGCTTACATGATTACAATTACCATCCAACGGGATCAGCAAAACCTGCTTCAGCGTGTGACCATCCAAGGACATGCCAATTATGATGAACATGGGAAAGATATCGTTTGTGCTGCAGTCTCGGGGATTTCCATTGGAATCATAAACGCGATCGAGAAACTCATAGGGGTACAAATCGTATCTGACCCGTCTAATCCAGGTTGGCTTGACTGTCGCCTTCCAGAGGATACGGATGAGGATGTCCGGGCAAAGGTTGTATTATTGATGGAGGCGATGGTGGTGGCATTATCAGATGTGGCGAATGAGTATCCACAATATGTGCAAATCAACGATTTGACAAAGGGGTGAGAAAGATGTTGAAAATGGATCTGCAATTTTTTGCATCGAAAAAAGGGGTAGGATCTACTAAAAACGGTCGCGATAGTCACTCGAAACGTTTGGGTGTAAAACGTGGCGATGGACAATTCGTGCCTGCTGGGAATATCTTAGTTCGTCAACGTGGAACTAAGATTCATCCAGGATTGAATGTTGGAAAAGGTGGAGATGATACACTCTTCGCCAAAATTGATGGCGTGGTTAGCTTTGAACGCTTTGGCCGTGGAAAAAAACGCGTAAGCGTTTATCCTGTCGTTGCTTCAGAATCTAAACAAGAGGTAGCTGTTGTACAAAAATAGTAGTGATAAATGAAAACCCTAGCAAAAATTGCTAGGGTTTTCATTTTTTTCAAAAGCGGGTAAAATATCATAGAAAGATTTGGGGAATTATCCGAATTTTGCAAGGAGATAGATACGAAAAGAGGTGTCGAGCTGCTATTTTAGCAGTATTTAATGTGGGACACATACCATTTCTCTTTACTTTGATCTTCATACAGAACGGAATTTTTCAACGTTGGGGATTCAAAGGAGTTTTTCTCATCACGATTCTCTTCTTTCTCTCATGTGGCGGCATCTTTATTTATATGAAAAAGAAAATCCAACAATACTATCATTTAAAAGAGGCCAAAAGAGTGAGTGAGCTTATTCGAAATCAACGACACGATTGGATGAATCATGTGCAAGTGATCATGGGTTATCAGATGTTAAAGAAATCCGAAAAGATTGATCAATATTTGCATAAACTGATCCAAATCGCGAAGGAAGAACGAATGATTTCCGACTTAGCCTATCCACCGTTGGCGGCAAGACTATTGACCATTAATTATGACTACTCTCAATGGAACTGGAGAGTGAGACGAAAGGACTCGGTTGACGCTCTAACTGTGGAACAGCAGAAACAACTTGATCAAATGCTAGAACAGTTGTTGTCATGGCTCACTCAACGGATTACGCCCCAAACAATTTGGACCGATATTGAATGTGAATTATCATATAAAGAGGATGCACTTTTCTTTACTTTCCATTTTCTAAGTACACAGACTGAAAGTGATCAAACAGTTGTGCATCCGATGGATTGGGGGCAATTCCCCAAAAAGTTAGTTCGGCAAAAAGCTAGTTACCAATGGTTCGAAAAAGAACATCGTCTTTTGGTCAAAATACCGATTACCGATTCATTAAGCAGACTTCAGCGAAGAGGTGAAATCAGATGTTTGTAGATAAAGTAAAAATCTATGTGAAGGGTGGTGATGGCGGAAACGGAATCGTTGCCTTTCGCCGAGAAAAATATGTTCCTCGAGGAGGACCGGCCGGTGGGGACGGTGGTCGCGGTGGAAATGTGGTTTTACGTGTGGATCAAGGTTTACGTACGTTAATGGACTTTCGATATCAGAAACATTTTAAAGCCGATCGAGGAGAGAACGGTCGTTCCAAAGGGCAACATGGAGCAAACGCAAAGGATCGGGTCATCTTTGTTCCGCCCGGAACCATTGTGAAAAACGCGGATACGCAGGAAGTCATTGCGGATTTAGTTGAAAGTGATCAAGAAGTCATCGTTGCCCGCGGTGGACGAGGAGGAAGAGGTAATATTCGATTTGCGACGGCGGTCAATCCTGCTCCTCAGATTGCTGAAAACGGAGAACCAGGTGAAGAGTGTTGGCTCGAACTTGAATTAAAATTGCTTGCGGACGTAGGATTGATTGGCTATCCAAGTGTGGGTAAATCCACCTTGTTGTCCGTAGTCTCAAAAGCAAAGCCCAAGATTGGTGCTTATCATTTTACAACCATCCATCCAAATTTAGGGGTGGTTCGTCTTTCAGATGGGCGCAGCTTTGTAATGGCTGATTTACCAGGATTGATTGAAGGCGCTCATCAAGGAATTGGATTGGGGCATCAATTTTTACGTCACGTAGAACGAACCAAAATTTTGGTTCATGTTCTTGATATGGCTGCTACAGAAGGAAGAGATCCTTATCAGGATTTTCAGCAAATCAATCAAGAACTGAAACGGTATCGCCAAGATTTAGCCGAACGTCCACAAATCATTGTCGCTAATAAGATGGATCTCCCGCAGGCAGAAGAAAATTTGACTGTATTTAAAAGTCATTTTCAAGAGGAGATTGATGTCTATCCGATCTCCGCTGAAACTAGACAAGGCGTCGATCAACTATTATTTGCGATCATCGCTTTGCTTGAAAAAGTGGAAAAAGAGATGGAAAAAAGCGGCGATCCCGAGCAGCATAAAGTTTATCAAGTCGAAGAGCCAGCCTCTCTCTTTACCATTCGTCAAGAAAATGATCTTTTCATTGTGGAAGGAAAAAAAATCGAACAGATTATGCAGATGACCAATTTTGAATATCATGAGAGTGTCTTGCGTTTTGGACAACGCATGAAACAATTGGGTGTAGAGGATGCGCTGCGGCAGAAAGGAGCCAAAGAAGGAGATACGATTCGGATTGGAGAGATGGAATTTGAGTTAAGCGACTCTTTTGATTAATCTGGAGAGGATGAGACCACTTTTTGTGGTCTTTTTTAATTCCATCCTTGTTCATTTTTGATGGTTGCTAATAAATGTTGACAACCTGCAGTAATTAATTGATACGTCTCTTGAAAATCACCGGTGTAGTATGGATCCGGCACTCCTTGATAAGTCGTATTCGGAATAAAATCAACAAAGCGATGGATGGTTGGAATTCGGTTATCCACCAACCTTGTAAGATCGCGAATATTTTGATCATCCATTGCGATAACGTACGTATACCGTTCCAAATCTTCTTTTTGCACCTCTCGAGCGGTAATCCCATCATAGTTGATCTGATTTTCCTTTAATACCTGTTGCGTTCCATGATGAGGGGGTTGTCCAACATGTCCGTGATAGGTTCCAGCGGAGTCAATCTGGATTTTATCACTTAACCCTTCTTGTTGTACATAATGCCGAAATACGGCTTCTGCCATCGGAGAACGACAAATATTTCCCAAACAAACAAATAATACAGAGACCATTTGTTTCACCTATCCCTTCTACATTTTGATGGTCGGCTTATATTTTAACATTTTTTTATATATAAAACCTCCCTCTTGCTTTTTTAGATGTTTCAAGGTAAAATGTCCGCATAAATGACACATTTGTTTTTCTGTGGAGGACGATTGTGAAGATGGATGATGAATTTGTATTGGTACAACGACATGTGCTTCCAGATGCGATTCAACGAACTTTACAGGCGAAGAAGTTGCTTGAGTCGGGGGAAGTGACAACCGTCCAAGAGGCAGTTTTACAAGTGGGCATCAGTCGTAGTTCTTTTTATAAGTATAAAGATTCCGTTTTTCCCTTTAGTATTATGGATGGCAAAAAGATCATCACAATCTCCATGCTGTTAGAACACCGTGCAGGCGTTTTATCAAATGTTCTTCGTTTTTTAGCGAATGAGGGTGCAAATGTGTTAACGATCAATCAAACCATTCCTCTTCAAGGTGAAGCAACCGTATCCATGTCTGTCGATGCAACACATATGAAACAGAATGTCAATCGAGTGATAGACAACTTAAAAAAATTGGATGGCGTTTCACGAACAGTTGTTGTAGGAAGTGAAGATTAATGGATGCGAGTAGAAAAGCTGAAGGAGCGTAGATGATGAGAAAAGGAATCCTAGAACGATACTCTACATATTTACCCATTACGGATCGAACTCCGCGGATTACCCTTTATGAAGGGGAGACTCCATTGATCTTTGCAGAGCACTTATCAAATGAACTCGATCTCGAACTTTACTTTAAATGGGAAGGGGCCAATCCTACAGGTTCCTTTAAAGATCGCGGAATGGTCGTAGCCATTGCCAAAGCGATCGAAGAAGGAAGTCAAGTAGTGATGTGTGCGTCAACAGGAAACACGTCAGCATCAGCCGCAGCTTATGCCGCTAAAGTAGGGATACGCTGTGTGGTGGTTGTCCCAAATGGTTATGTGGCAATGGGGAAACTTTCACAGGCTACGATGGCCGGAGCAGAGATTCTTGCCATCGAAGGAAACTTTGATCAAGCCTTAGAGATGGCGAGAGAGCTCGCTGAAGAGAATCCTATCACATTGGTGAATTCGATCAATCCCTATCGAATTGAAGGGCAGAAAACTGCAGCTTTTGAAATATGTGATCAACTGGGAGAAGCACCTGATATTTTGGCTTTACCTGTTGGAAATGCAGGAAATATCACAGCCTATTGGAAAGGTTTTAACGAGTACTACCAGCACGAGAAAATCCACAAACTTCCTCGAATGTGGGGGTTTGAAGCCGAAGGAGCTGCGGCAATCGTTCAAGGGCATCCCATTTTAAAACCGGAAACAATTGCGACTGCCATTCGCATCGGTAATCCGGCAAGTTGGAAATCAGCTGTACAAGCTGCTGATGAGTCTGAAGGAATGATCCAAAGTGTATCGGATGAGGAGATTTTACATGCTTATCGAAAGATGGCAAGCACAGAAGGGATTTTTGCTGAACCAGGATCAGCTGCTTCACTGGCTGGGGTGATAAAAATGAGTGAATGGGGCAGAGTAACACCGGGTGCAAAAGTTGTATGTGTCTTAACGGGCAATGGATTGAAAGATCCGCAGACTGCAATGGAGCATAGTCAAGTCAAACCACAAGTGGTTCCATGTGAGCGACGTGCATTGGAAAAGGCAGTGATGACATGAATTCCATCAAAGAGGCGTTTGTAGTAAAAGTTCCCTGCAGCACGGCAAATTTAGGACCCGGTTTTGATTCGATTGGAATGGCTCTCAATCGATATCTATATTTGAATTTCTTTCCTTCTGACAAATTAGAGATTACCCTTTATAATGAAGATCGGTATGAACAAAATATACCGCTTGATCATAATAATTTAATTATCCAAGTCATGAAAAAAGCTTTTGCTGAAAACCATTATTCGTTTCCAACGTTTCATTTAAGCATTAAAAACTATATTCCATTAACTCGGGGTCTTGGAAGCAGTGCGGCAGCGATTGTCGGGGGATTCATCGCAGCAAACCATATAATGGGAAATCCATGGAATACCGATGAGTTGTTCCAACGAGCGACCAGATGGGAAGGACATCCCGATAATGTTGGACCTTCATTGTTTGGAGGGGTTACCATTGGTTCATGGGATGGGGAAAAAGCGACTGTTTTTACATGTGATCCACCCGATGTTCCCATTTTGGCGGTGATTCCTGATCAAGTGCTGTTTACCAAAAAGGCCAGAGAAGTATTACCCACTTCCTATACACGGGAAGAAGCCATTTTATCCAGTAGTCGCGCGAATTTGTTGACGGCAGCATTAATATCAAAGAAATGGGATTTATTATCAGTCGCCATGAAAGATCGTTGGCATCAACCCTATCGTCAAAATTTAGTTCCAGGATTAAAAGAGTCTCTAGCCGAAGCTCATCATAATGGGGCTTGGGGAGTCGCATTAAGCGGAGCTGGTCCGACATTAATTGCATTTGTAAAAGATATGGAACAGTTGCAATCTTATTTTCATCGGTTGTTTTCAACATTGGATGTGCAGATGGAGATGGTTGCTTTTGAACCTGTAAAGGAAGGGGCAGTTGTTCAATTGACAGCTGAGAAAAAATGTAGTACATTCGTTGGAAATATGATAGGAGTCTAGGGATCAATGATAGAAACCATTGCCTATTTGGGTCCAGTAGGAACGTTTTCACAAGAAGCTACTCAGCTTCTTTTTTCCAATCCAAAAGCTGAATTTATTCCGTATCCAACCATTCCAGATGTATTAGTCTCAGTAGAACAGGGAATTTCGGATTATGGAGTTGTACCCGTCGAAAATACAATCGAAGGTTCTGTCAATTCGACAATCGATTGGTTGATTCATCGCATTGATAGTCCGATTGTAGGTGAATTAATCTACCCCATCACACAATGTTTAGTTGTTCATCCCAATCATGCTGACTATCCTGCGTCAGATTTTAAGCAGGTTTTATCACATCCACAGGCGATTGCACAATGCCAAATGTTTTTACGTGACAAATATCCGCAAGCAAGATTGGTCTATACGGATAGTACAGCCAAAGCGGCTCAATTGTTACAGGAACATTCACATGAGGCATGGTTAGCAATCGGGACACAGCAAGCAGCGAAAAAACATGGTTTGCATGTATTGAAGACAGATATTCAGGATCATGAAAATAATTTCACTCGCTTTATTGCAATTGGAAAAAGACCCATTTCCTTTAGGGATCAAAAGGAATTGCGCTATAAATCAACGATACTGGTTACACTCCCATCGGATTATCCGGGAGCATTGCATCAAGTGTTAGCGACATTTGCATGGCGAAAAATTAATCTATCGCGTATTGAGTCGCGCCCAACGAAAACAGGGTTGGGGAATTATTATTTTATTATAGATGCAGAGATTTCGGCAGATCATGTATTAATGAAAGGAACTTTAGCTGAATTAAAAGCATTGGGTTGTACAGTTCGGCTGTTAGGATCGTATCCATGTTATCGAAAAGAGCCGAGTAAAAAAGTAGAATTGTAAATCGGACATCGTCAGGTAAAAGGAGTGTGCTTCCATTTTGGCTACATCAAAGCAATTTATTTTTATTAATGGAGAATTTAAAACAAAGGAAGAAGCAACCGTTTCAGTATTTGATCATGGGTTTTTGTACGGGGATGGTGTATTTGAGGGAATCCGTGTGTATGAGGGCAATATCTTTCGTTGCCGCGAGCATCTCGATCGGCTGTATGATTCAGCTCGAACCATTTGTTTAAGGGTTCCTTATGACATCGATGAATTGGAACAACATATCATTGAGACCATCCGAAAAAATAACCTAGAGAATGCCTATATACGCTTGATTGTTTCTCGAGGCGAGGGAGGATTGGGGCTTGATCCCGACCGTTGTCCGCATCCTAATGTGATCATTATTGTGGATCAAGTCAGTCTTTATCCAAAAGAATTGTATGAGAACGGGTTGCCGATCATCACGGCTTCAACACGTCGAAATCTCCCAACAGCATTAGACCCCAAAATAAAATCGCTCAACTATCTTAACAATATCTTGGCCAAAATAGAAGCAAAGCAAGCGGGAATGGTAGAGGCGTTAATGCTCAACGCAGAGGGTTATGTAGCGGAGGCAACTGGAGATAATATCTTTTTAGTCAAAAATGGAATTCTTATCACCCCGCCTACGTATATTGGAGCATTGAGTGGGATTACAAGACAAGCCATCATTGATTTAGCGAATAAGTTAAAGATTGAAGTGAAGGAAGTGCCTTTTACTCTACATGATGTGTATACAGCTGATGAGGTGATTTTAACAGGCACTGCGGCAGAGGTTATTCCAGTGGTAGAAGTGGATGGACGCAAGATCGGGAATGGGAAACCAGGACCCGTGATGAAAAAACTGTTAAAAGAGTTTCAAGAACTGGTCAAGGTCGATGGCACCAAAGTGAATCCGCAACCTTCACTCAATTAAAAGCGAGCCGTGTGGCTCGCTTTTTAGGTCAGCACATCCTGACGCGTAAATGTTGCAAAAGCAATCACGAGCGAGACAATCGCCCATGCACTGAGTACGGTTAAAGAAAAGGGGAGGGACATTCCTGGAATCAAAGATGTGTTCCCAGCCAAATAATCGGTGAGACGCAAGTGGGTGAAGGCGCTATATTTCAGTGCTGGCCAACTATGTGCCACTTGTTCGAGCAGATTTCCTGAGATCAGAGCTGCCAGCATCACTCCCATGCTTGAAGCGGTATTTTTCATCAATACGGAAACCATAAAGGATAGGGTACCTATTACGATACAGATAAACCAAGCAAGACCATATGCCATTAAAATGTACTTCCATTGTGGAAGAACATGGACATAATCGGTAATCAGTTCTTCTCCTTTGCTTTGAAATCCGCTAATCACGGGGAATGTCCAGCCTTTGTAACCAAAGATAATGCCTGAGATTAGATAGCACAACAGAATCGTAAGGATCATGACAAACGAGATGTTTAATAGAAGCGCGATATATTTACTAAGTAAAATTTTCCATCGTGGTACTGGACGGGTAAGTAGCAACTTAATGGTTCCTAAGGAATGCTCAGATGAGACAATATCTGCAGCCAGGATAATAACTAGTAAGGGAAGAAATAGTGAAATCCCTTGCTCAACAAATCCGCGAACAAAGGTAGGAGCTCCTGGGGCATTGGGATTAATGTTATGATCCAAGTAATATTGTCGTTGCTGAATATTCAATTTAATCAGGTGTTTGTATTCTTCCGGCACTCGACTGGAGGCCAAGCGATTTTGTTGGTCAACGATTTGTTGTTGTAAAATTGTTCTCCAATTGGAGCTGCCGACATTTTTAATCGTATTTTGCAACATCTTATATTGAGCATAGGTGAAGATCGGGATCAGAACAATCAAGATCAATGTAATCACAAGCAAACGCTTTTTGCGAATCATTTTGATCATTTCATTATAGATGAGGTTAGACAATGGTATCACTTCCAGTGATTTGTAAAAAGATATCTTCCAGCGTCATCTGGTGGGGATGGATTCTCATGATTTGAATCTGATTCTCAACCAAATGTTGATTGGTCGCTGCGATCTTATCGGGGGGCATCTGGACGAGAACCTTTCCTTGATCAGCTTGAATATCCAGGTGGGATATGTAAGAAAGTTGCTCAAACACATCCTTTCCTTTTTCAATGGGATCAAGGTGCCATTCCACGAAGGTCGGACGATTGACCAATTGCTTCACCCGCTCGGTCGTCAGAACTCTTCCTTCATGAATAATGGCGACACGATCACATAATAATTGAATTTCATGGAGAATATGACTGGAAATAAAAACACTGATTCCTTTCTCATCGGCCAATTTGCGAATAAACGAACGTAACTCACGAATCCCTGCTGGATCAAGTCCATTTGTGGGTTCATCAAGAATGAGTAGTTGCGGATTACCCAGTAAAGCTTGCGCAATTCCCAAACGTTGTTTCATCCCCAGTGAATAGGTTTTCACGGGATCGTCAATTCGTTGATCCAGTTCTACAAATTCAATCACTTCATCGATGCGTTCGGTGGGGATGGTATCCACCATACGCGTGAAGAGTTCTAAATTTTCCCTCCCTGTTAAATAAGGATAACATTCAGGATTTTCAACGATACACCCCACTTGTCGAATGGCTTGCAAATACTGGCTTTGTAAATCATACCCACCAATTCGAATCTGACCACTTGTCGGTCGGATTAGACCCACCAGCATGCGAATCGTCGTGGTTTTTCCGGCACCATTGGGTCCGAGAAATCCAAAAATTTCTCCTTGATCAATGTGAAATGAAACATTGTCCACGACTTTCCGTTTACCAATGGTTTTACTCAGTTTATCAACAGAAAGTACCGCGTTTCCTTGCTTCATCTTCTATTGTTCCCTCCCTTTCGAAGTATCCTCGATCACTTGCAGCAATCTCATCGCCATTCGTTGATAACCTTCATGATTGGGATGGAGGTGATCAGATGATAGATATTTACTCGGTTGCAATTGGAAGAGATCAAAAATGGGGACGATGACAACATTGGGATATTTCTGTCCCACCGCTTGAAGGGTTTCATTCCACTCCAAAACAACGCTTGACGTTAGCTCTTTGTCCGCTAGATCTCCATAAGGGTTATACAGTGAAAACAGAAAAACAGGTGCTTGTGGATTATGGGTACGTATGGTTGCTAAAATTTGCTCGAGATTTTTCTCAAAGCGTATTCGATTTCTTTCAGCGAGTTTTAGATCGATTTTTTGAATATCTTTTGCACTGACTCGTAAATCGTTCCCACCAATGGTAATGGGAATCCATCTCGCTTGCTTGATCAGATGTTGAACATGATGTTGCTTTAACTGATCAACCAACTCGCTCGATGTTTGACCATTGATTGCCAAGTTGGTGAATTGAATCGTGGAGTTTGGAGTCTTTTTCTGTAACTGAGCGCGGACAATTCCAATATATCCGAGCCCTTTTTCATCGCCAATTCCTCGGGTCAATGAATCCCCTAGCCCGACGATGAATCCGTTTTCTTTTTTGATTGGGGGAGGAATTTCTTCTTTTTTGGTGAGTGCGTTTGTTGTTGGGGGAGATAAGATATCTTGGATACTCAGGACAAAGCCGGCGGCAAGTATGAGAAAAGAAAGAAGCGCAGTGATTTGGATCATCACACTCATCCATTTCTGTTTATGCATAAAACCACCTTTTTTACAAAAATGTTGTTTTTCCTCCATTGTAAACAACGGTTCGAAAATCGGATCATGACGTTTTTGTGAAGAAACATAGCGCCCAAAAGTGCATAGGATAGAAGAAGAAGATAATGGAGGAGGTCTACTGATGAAAATTCATATTGTGCAATCCGGGGATTCCCTCGATGAATTAGCCAAAAAATATGATCTTTCGGAAGATCGGATCCTAGAAGCAAATCCGAATATAGAAAAAGATCAACCGTTAAAGCAAGGGAGTAAAATTTTTATCCCATCAGGAAAAATCCCTCTCACCAAGGAGACAGCGAAGAACGATCATCCAAGGGACGATGATCAAGATAGCAATGATGAGCCCATCCAATCGCACGAATCTTCCTCTGCAATCGAGTCATCATATCGAACAGAGAATGTTTTCGATCCCCCGATGCAAGCTGAATCTTATATTTCGGAACATGTTCCATATCCATCGATGATGCCGCCCTATCCATCCTTGCCACCTGCTTATTGGGAGTATTCGTATTACATGATGCCACCCAATCCGTGTTGCAATATGGGACATTTGAGCGCAGTTCCCATGATGCCGTATTATTATGATCCATACGCATATATGCCATATAATCGAGAAATTGATGAAAGTGAATTTCAGTTATCATATGCGTCATCCTCTTATTATAACGAATCAATCTCCAAATCAAAATGGAATCAATATTGGGCTGAAAAAGAAAGTTCCTCGGTTGAAGGATGATCAATCGCGAGGGGAGTCAAATGGATAAAAAGAAGATTGAATGGTTGCTTCGGACAAAAGTGAAAAAAATGATTTCTTATCACAAGCATTGGCTCATATCTACGGTTGATCATAAAAAATGGATGCTCAAAAAGATAAAATCTGCAACACACCTGACATGGTGGGCTTCCGTTGATCGTGAATTGCGTAATCGGGGATTTTGCTCCATGCCTTCCTTTTACACGGATGGTCAGGAGATCGTGATTACATCTTGGATTGAAGGGAAGGTAGGAACATATCGCAATCTGGATCAAGCGGTAAGATTGGTTAAACAGCTTGCCTCTTTTCATCAAGTTGGTCAACATTTACAAACGCCGCCCAAACCAGCGGTGGCGTTTCTCTTTTATGATCGTCTGTATCATCGATTAAAACAGTTTTATCGACTGATGAAGAGAGTCGAACAGATCCCCGGAACGCTAGGGCGATTCCTCGCTCGATATGGTCCTCAATTTTATCTGGATGGGTATCGAGTATGGGATCAATTGCAACAGCTTCCACTTAGAGAGTATGTCCATTGGGAACGACAACATCATCGATTAGCTCATCGCGATCTGGCTAACCATAATTGGTTGATCGACAAAAAGCAAAAGATCTGGTTGATCGATTTTGATCTAGCGGAATATGATAGTCAATTGGGCGATATTTGGCAAATGTTTACACGAATTATGGCGGAACATTCCCTCAATGATGAACTCTTTCAGCGACTGCTGACAAGTTATGAATCGATTCGACCGTTGAATGACCTTGAAAAAGAGATGTTGAAAATATTGATTGGTTTCCCAAATGAATTTATGAGGGAATCCATCGGTTTGGTCATGAATAAGCCCGGCTATTCATTCTCATCCTCTTTCCCTTATTTGGAAAGGTTAGCAGTCAACCGGTTACAAAGCCAACTGTCCCCGAATTCCTAACCCTTGGTAGTTGAAAGGGCTTATGTTATGATAAGACGGGAAAGCGGCTTCATCACATTGGGAGGCTAGAAAGATGAGAATAGGAATTGCACAAATGCGACCACAACTGGGGCGGTTGGAGCAAAATATAGAAAATCATTTAAAATTAATAAACAAAGCCAAAGAGAAACAAGTCGATCTCTTGGTTTTTCCCGAATTAAGTGTAACCGGATACCATCTTTTCGATATCACGTTTGATGTCGCAAGACGATTAACGAGTGCGGAAATTCAAATGCTGATCCAACAAGCGGATGGGATCGATGTGGTTTTTGGTTTTGTGGAACATTCCTCTGATCATTATTTCTATAACTCTGCTGTTTACGCGAGTCATCGGCGATTGACCCATCTACATCGAAAGGTCTACCTTTCTACATACGGAACGTTTCATGAAACACGTTATTTTGGAACAGGAAAATCGGTACGAAGTTTTTCAACGCGATTTGGTCAATTGGGGCTTTTGATATCTGAAGATGCATGGCATTTCTCACTCCCGTATCTATTGGCGATGGATGGAGCTGAACTGACGATTGTACTCTCAAATTCCATCGTGAATGGTGTCACAAAAGAGGGAATATTAACCCATCAGAAATGGAAAACGCTATTGACAAGTCATGCGATGGGTTATGGAAACTTTTCTCTATTTGCCAATCGAGTTGGCAGTGAAGATAACTTTTCTTTTTATGGCGGCTCTTTTATCGTGGATCCTTTTGGCGAAATTGTAACAGAAGCTCCCGTATTTCAGGAAGAATTGATGATTCTGGATCTCGATATGGATCAGGTGAGACAGGCTCGCTTTCAAACTCCATTGCTTCGTGATGAAAAGATCAATCTCACCATCCGTGAACTGCAGCGAATTCGACAGAAGCAAACCGATGGAGGTGAAAACCGTTGAAAGTGATTGATGAGCTATTGGAACAAGCACCATATCTTCGCCTAGATGAGAGACTGGTTACCACGATCTTGACAAGCACATTGCGCGAAGAGGTTGAAAAAGCAGGTTTTGATCGCGTCATCCTTGGCTTATCAGGTGGCATCGATTCAGCACTCTCTCTCTATTTAGCCGTAAAGGCGTTGGGGAAGGATCGTGTCATTGCGGTAAGAATGCCTTATCGTATGAGTAGTCCAAGTAGTTTAGCAGATGCAGAGTTAGCCATCGAAGATACTGGGGTGGAGTCGATGACGATCGATATCACCCCACAAATTGATGCTTATTTTGAGTCAATGCCAGGGGCGAGCCCGCTTCGCCGAGGGAATAAGATGGCGCGCGAGCGTATGAGTATATTATATGATTTATCGGCTGATTATCGAGCTTTGGTGATTGGGACAAGCAATCGAACAGAATTATTATTGGGTTATGGAACGCAATATGGGGATACAGCTTCAGCAATCAATCCATTGGGCGATCTATGGAAAACACAGGTGCGTCAGTTAGCCGCTTATTTAAACGTACCTGAACAGATTATTACAAAACCTCCTAGTGCCGATTTATGGGAAGATCAAACAGATGAGAAAGAGTTAGGTTTTCGTTATATCGATGTTGATCGTTTTTTATATTTTTGGATTGATAGACGATATACGCGGGAACAGTTACAAAAGCTCTCCTTTCAAGACAGTTTTATGGATCAAGTGATGGGGAGAGTCATTCGGAATCAGTTTAAACGAACAATGCCGATGATCATAAAAGTGAATCCACGTACAGTGGGGATTGACTTTCGATATTTACGAGATTGGAAAGGTTGAGGTGAACCAAAGTGGCGGGTCATTCCAAATGGAAGAATATCCAACATCGTAAAGGAAGGCAGGATGCACGAAAGGGGAAGATATTTCACAAGCTGGCTCGTGAGATCTATGTTGCTGCGCGAATGGGAGATCCCAATCCAGCGAACAATCAAAGGTTGCGGTTAGCGATTGCAAAAGCGAAAAGTGAGAATATGCCGAATGAAAACATTGAGCGAGCGATCAAAAAAGCAGCAGGAGAAGATGGTGGGCAAGATTATGAAGAAGTGATCTATGAAGGGTATGGACCCCATGGAGTGGCGATTTTGATTGAGTCGCTCACTGATAATCGCAATCGAACTGCAGCAGACCTCCGTCATCTGTTTTCCAAGTATGATGGAAATCTAAGTGAGGCAGGAAGTGTGGCTTGGATGTTTGAACGGAAAGGTGTGTTAGAAGTAGATACGGATCATCTTACAGGCGATGAAGAAGAGATTTTATTACTTGCTATGGAGCACGGTGCAGAAGATTTTGAACAGACAGGAAAAACGATTGCAATCATGACAGAACCCCAAGAGTTGGAGCGGGTGCAGGACGCATTGGCAGCAGAGAGCCTGACGTTTCTTTCATCGGAAATTACCTTCCGTCCGACGACGAAGATCGCAGTGGATCAAGAGAATCTATCCAATCTGTATACATTGTTGGAACAGTTGGAGGATCACGAGGATGTGCAAAGCGTCTATCACAATCTTGATATAGATAATCGTTAGCTTTTTCTTTTTAATTCTATTATTTCGCTACGAAATCATGTATAATATATGAAAGTTATGAAAAGAGGGGCGGAGTCAACGATGACAGAGTATCAACACTTAATAATTAGATTTCTTATTTTGGAGGAAGAAATCAAGAAATTACTCGAGCCCTTAACGGAAAAAGTAGAAAACCTTGAAAAAGAAATGGAAGAAAGAATGCGCAGGCAATCTGAACGTCGCTTAAAATCCACTGCTCGAACAGCAAGCTCCCACAAGGAATTGACGGAACAGGAAGAAGAAGAGAAGTTGGTGGAAATACGCCGTTTATGCAGAGAATGTTTGACAGAACTGTCTGAGATCCGAAACAAGTATACCGAGTATGAGAATATTAAACATACTTTGCAAAATTACAAAGCAGAGAGCCATGCAACCAAGCTAAAACCACCAGCCTCTGAGATCTCACATCCTCCACATACCTCGTTATCCATCCATGATATATCCAATGGGATGGGTGGAGGAGCATCCAAAAGCTCTACCACCGCACAATACCCCGATGCGTTTTTTCAGAGTGAAGCAGAAGGGAAATTGCCTGATGAAC